>JANNJE010000363.1:0-3552 GCA_031405735.1 Armatimonadota bacterium
TCCAGCCAGTCTTCAGCCAGTATTCGTCCAGTCGAATCAAAGTGGTCTTTCTCCGATGTTAATTCTGTTTGCAATGTTAACGGAATGAATGGATATGCATAAATTTGGCCATGAGGATGTGATAGGGTTACACCAATTACATCGCCTTTGTTTTCAAATATGAAAACGTACTCAATGCCGCCTCCAGTGGCTAACTCGCAATATCTTTCTTTCCAAACTCTTGTCAATTTACGAATTTGATGGGTAGGCAAAGTGGCAAGGGTTGCATTGTGATCTGACGAATAGCAAATTACTTCGCACACACCTTCCGAAGGACGAACCGGACATAGCGCTGATCCTTCAGTTTGTGGCTCAGGGGCAGGTTGGCTCATTGAGGGAAATTTGTTTTCAAAAACAACAATGTCGTAATCTTCAAGCGGTATTTCAGTTTCGAACTCTCCAAGCTTCGTCGGACAAAGGGGGCAGAATCCTGGCGGTGGATGGTAGGTTCGTTCTTGCCTAAGAGTAGCGGTAATCACCCATGTTTTCAGAAACGGGTGATATCGAAGCTCAGACATTTTGTAAGTTTAGCTCCAAAGGAGTCCAAATGAACGCAAACTTTAGCCTGCATCTGGATCGCGAACTTCAGTCTGCAAGCGTACTGCATTGGAACTCCGATGTCTCAAAATTCCACCTAGCAAGGCAATATCTGTTGGACGAACTCCGGGAACTCTAGATGCTTGACCCAAATTTGTTGGCCGGACTTTTGAAAGCTTTTCCTTTGTCTCATGGCTCAAGCCCCTTAACTCATGGTAATCCAACTCATCGGGTATCCGAATCGAATCCACTTTCCGGCCTCTACTCGCTGTCCGCTTCTGAATCTCCAAGTACCCAGAGAATTTCGCCGCCAAATCAATTTGAGCAAGTGCTTCCTTTTTGATGTCACATTCAACGAAATCGGTCATCCATGCAGGAAAATTTGACTCTACCAAGCTGGAAAATGCCAATGCATCGGACATTGAAAATGAGGCTCTGCGCATCAGATCAAACAAGTCGGTTTTGTTGTCTACGTCCGCCTGCCCGACCTCAGCAAGCTGAACTCGATGCCTTGAACCCACTTCAAACGACTTGAGCGCGGCTGTTCCCTCGTCAATTTGCTCGCTTTTTTTGGAAAAACGTGCCCACCTCTCCTCATCGCAAAGTCCAATGTCCTGGGCTAACGGTGTGAGCCGGGTGTCGGCATTATCATGACGCAACAGTAGGCGATGCTCAGCCCGAGCAGTAAGCATTCGGTAAGGATCATCTACGCCTTTAGTCACCAAATCGTCAATCATGACTCCTATGAACGCTTGATCTCGAGCCAACACAAATTCAGAGTCGTTCCGAGCAAACTGAGCAGCGTTGATTCCGGCAATGATCCCTTGCGCTGCAGCCTCTTCATAACCGCTCGTGCCATTGATCTGCCCTGCCAAAAACAGCCCGGCAACATTCTTTGACATCAATGTAGCCTGGAGCGCCAATGGGCTTGCCATGTCATATTCCACCGCATAGCCGTATCGAAGAACTTCGACATTTTCAAGGCCGACAATGGTGGTCAATGCGGCATGTTGCGCTTCGGAAGATAGGGAGCTTGAAAACCCCTGGACATACACCGATTCGCCGTCCCATTCTTCGATTTCCAGAAAGATTGGGTGGCGATCCTTATCCGCGAATTTTACAACTTTATCTTCGATACTTGGACAATATCGTGGGCCAACGCCTTCGATCTGCCCAGAATACATTGCGCTTTCGCTAAGCCTGGAACCAACAACTTCATGGGTTTTTGCATTGGTATGAGTCTGCCAACATGGATACAACTCTCTGACCATCGGCCGTGGCCGAGGCATGAAGCTAATCGTCCCGGCTTCTGGCTCGCTAGCAAAACTCTCGAGCCCTTCAAGGTTGAGCGAGGAAAGCCGGACTCGTGGAGTCGTGCCGGTCTTAAATCGGCGAAGTTCGTGTCCATTCTCGAATAAGAATTCAGAGAGGCCGCCTACTGCCGGGTCGCCATGACGCGCAGCAACAAATTTCTCGTTGCCGCGATGACAAAGTCCGTTGAGAAAAGTCCCCGTTGTGAGAACGACGGAGGGGGCTTCGATGAATATGGGTTCGTTGTCGGTTGTCGGTTGTCTGTTGTCAGTTATTGGTTGTTGGTTATTAGTTGTTGGCAGGACGTAAACACCAATTACTTTGGAATTCTTCGTTGCAACAGTTTCGACGGTGCCTTCGATGATGGTCAAGTTGTCAGTTATTGGTTGTTGGTTATCAGTTTTTAGTTGTTGGTTGCCGCTAAATCCAATACCCTGTACCCCATACCCTACAACCTTTTCCCCGCGTCCGCTCTCCGAACCCTTCCCCTCCATAATCTCTCTCATCAATCTAGGATAAAGATTCTTGCAAACATGCGCCCGGACGGTTTGAACCGCCGGTCCCTTTCCGGTTCCAACTCGCCGAATGTGGGTCATCGCAAGGTCGGAAGTCAGCCCCATCTGTCCGCCAAGTGCGTCAACTTCTCTCGCCAAATGACCCTTTGCAGGTCCGCCGATGCTGCAATTGCAGGGCAAATGACCGATGCGCTCTTTGTTGATCGTGATGCAAGCAGTTCTAAGCCCCATACGTGCCGAAGCCAAGGCAGCTTCAATCCCAGCATGCCCAGCCCCCACAACAATTACATCAAATCGGTTTTGCACTCGGAAGAGTGTACTTGGGTAGAAGACTGTATGCATAGTATGGGTTGTATGGATTGGATGATTTGTATCCATGTATGCGAGGATGCAGAGAAGCGTTTTTCTTTGAAAACCAATAACTGACAGTAGCAGGACTTTTTGATAACCCGCCGAATTCTCAAGACATGCTTTCCATACTTGTCGCATGCTCACTCATTTCAGCCCATTCACAACATGGAGTTCCAACAGCCGACGACTACAAGCCGTCTGGCCGCAAGATTGTCTTTTCACTAGCGAGTGGCGGCTCGTTTACAATAACCACAGATCCAGCTAGATCGCCGGAAACCGTCAAACATGTGCTCGCTCTGGTCAAAAAGGGTTTCTATAATCGGCAACGATTTCACCGGGTTGAGTGGTGGGTGACGCAATGGGGCGCACCAGAGAGCATCAATGAGCCACTAGACGTGAAGGATCCGAAAACAGGCAAGATGGTACCAAGCGAGTCCGTCGGCGATGGTGGATCGGGCAAAGACATTTCGGTTTTTGAAGGTTCGAGGGATGTCGATTTTTATCGAGGAGTTGTAGGTGTTGCATCAAACGGGCTGCAACTTCCTGGCGATTCTCAGCTATTCATCATCAGGCGAGATGCATTCCGGCTTTGGAATTCTTATGCAGTGGTTGGAAAAGTCACGGACGGAATGGATGTCGTTGGCAAAATCCAGCGCGGCGATCGGATTAAGTCGGCTGTTGT
Source organism: Armatimonadota bacterium (assembly GCA_031405735.1). Taxonomy (GTDB): domain Bacteria; phylum Armatimonadota; class Fimbriimonadia; order Fimbriimonadales; family Fimbriimonadaceae; genus JANNJE01. Next base: position 3,436 of record JANNJE010000363.1, read on the forward strand.
GAAGTAGTCCGATCCCCTCCCTTATTCGACGCAGGAGCGAAGATCAAAAAGGCGATTGCGCAGGTGCGTGATCAAGAACGCAACGAATTAAAGCGCAAGGTGGCCGAATTGGCCGGC
>JANNJE010000364.1:0-6784 GCA_031405735.1 Armatimonadota bacterium
AATTCCCATTCGGAAAATCGCCTGCATGATGAGCCCATTTGCGCTGGCAGAACCCGTTCCATTTGCAGTTGCGATCTTGAACGCAAATTCATTGGTCCAATTCTTCAAACGGTCACCTCCGGTTTGGCGAGGGTTTCTGGAGGTACGGGATTGCCGGCATATGGAAGATGTATCATAAATTTCCGCATGTCCCAAGCATAGGTTGGGCAGCGTTCAGCACAAAGTCCGCAGTGCACGCAAATGTTCTCGTCTTTGACCATTACTCGGCCAGTCTGCTTAAGCGGTCCCGATACAAAAAGAGCTTGCTCCAGATTCTCAGCCGGGGCAGTCAAGCGGGTACGCAGGTCCGCTTCTTCGCCGTTTGGCGCAATGGTCAGACAGTCCACGGGACAAATGTCAATACAGGCATCGCACTCAATGCAGAGCGAATCTGTAAATTGAGTTTGGATATCGCAATTCAAACACCGCTCAACTTCTTGCCGCGTTTGCTCGGCAGTGAAGCCTTCCTCGACCTCGATAGTCATCTTGGAAAAGCGCTCTTTCAAGTCAACATGAATCATTTTTTGGCGCTTGGATGGGTCGTAATAGTTGCTGTACGACCATTCGTGTAGCCCCATTTTCGTACTTGAAAGGGTTTGTCCGCGCGGTGGTCGGTCGGTGATCGGTTCACCCATGCAAAATTTGTGAATTGAAATCGCAGCTTGGTGCCCATGCTCAACCGCCCAAATGATGTTTGCAGGCCCGAAGGCGGCATCTCCACCGAAAAAGACGCCTTCGCGAGCGGACATAAAGGTCGTCTTATCTACAACGGGAACGTCCCACTTGTCGAATTCTATTCCGATATCGCGCTCGATCCATGGGAAAGCGTTTTCCTGTCCAATTGCGAGGATAACTGTGTCGCAAGGAATCGTGATTCGCCCGGCAGGCTCCTGAATGAGCTTCCCATCAATTTCCTGCGACGTGAACTGGTCAAACTCAAGCCCGGTCAATTTGCCATTTTCGATCACAAATTGAACTGGAGATAGGTTCTCTAGTATCTCGACCTGCTCTTCTTCAGCATCTTCCAATTCCCATGGAGATGCCTTGAAATATTTGCGGGTTTTTCGTGCGATCACCTTAACGTCCGTGGCGCCAAGCCTCTTCGCCGATCGGCAACAGTCCATTGCAGTGTTGCCAACCCCAATAATCAGAACTTTCTTGCCTACACTTGTGATATGGCCAAAATGAATGGATTCAAGCCATTCGATGCCGATGAAAATCTCTTCAGTGTCGTGTCGTCCAGGTAACTCCAACTCTTTGCCTTTCGGAGCACCGCTTCCTACAAAGACCGCATCATAAGCTTTTGATTCAAGGAGTTCAGCTAGGCTTGAAACAGGCGTGTCGTACTTCATCGTAACACCCATATCAACGATGTAGCCGATTTCTTCATCGAGGACTTCTTCAGGAAGTCGGAACGCTGGAATGTTGATCCGCATGAGTCCGCCAGGGCGTGGTCCCTTCTCAAAGATCGTAACATCATAGCCAAGAGGCATGAGATCGTTTGCGACCGTTAGGGAAGCTGGCCCAGCTCCAACAAGTGCGACTTTTTTGCCGTTCTTTTGCTCTGGGGCCGTAGGGATCCGTGCCCGAATATCGCTCTTGTTGTCGGCGGCGACTCGCTTTAGCCTGCATATCGCAACTGGCTTGCCATCTACTCGAGTGCGCCTGCAGGCTGGCTCACAAGGACGGTCACATGTGCGGCCAAGTATTCCTGGAAAAACGTTGGATTCTCGATTTACAATGTAGGCATCGTCAAACCTGCCTTGGGCTATTAATCGGATGTATTCCGGAACGTTTGTGTGGGCTGGGCAGGCCCATTGGCAATCCACAACTTTGTGAAAGTACTCGGGGTCACCTGTATCGGTCCGGTGCATACCATTCATTATGACTCTCAGTTCAGACTCACGAAATTGCGGATTCAAAAACTGCTCAAACGGAGTCCATGGCTGCCGATAGTTTTGAAATCGTCGTCTTCGCGTTACCGAATACCATGATCGTGTTCGGATTGATGAAAAGTTCATTGTCTATGCCAGCAAATCCTGGACTCATGCTTCGCTTAAGGACAATTACCGTGCGTGCCTTATCCACATCCAAAATTGGCATTCCGTAAATTGGGCTCGCTTTATCATATCGAGCGGAAGGATTTACGACATCGTTAGCACCAATCACAAGCGCGACATCTGTTTCCGGAAACTCTGAATTGATCTCATCGAGATCGAAAAGTTGATCGTATGACACGTCGGCTTCAGCCAGTAGGACATTCATGTGGCCCGGCATTCGGCCAGCGACCGGATGAATGGCATATTTCACGTCAATATCCCTTTCGGCAAGCTTGGCGGCAAATTCCTTGACCACATGCTGCGCTTGCGCCACCGCCATTCCGTAACCGGGGACGATGATGACGCTATTTGCATTGCTGAAGATAATCGCAGCGTCTTCAACCGAATAACTGCGGACGTTTCCGGTTTTTCCTGAACCCAATGCTGCGTCTCCAGTTGGTGCACTGCCAAAGGCGCCAAAGATTACGTTGCTTAAAGGGCGATTCATGGCCTTGCACATGCCAAGCGTGAGGATTAAGCCGCTCGCGCCAACCAAGCCGCCTCCAATAAGTAGCGCGGTGTTGTTCAGAACAAAGCCAGCTAGTCCGGCTGCGCAACCTGTAAATGAGTTCAAGAGCGAAATGACTACAGGCATATCTGCGCCACCGATCGGCAACACGAGTGTTATGCCTAGAAGCAACGAAAGGCCAAGCAGTGCATAAACCAAGGTGTTGGATTGGGTGCCGCTAAGCAAAAACGCAATCATGACTATCGCGGCGATAAAGAACAGCAAGTTCAGGAGTTTTTGCCCTGGCCAAGTGATCGGCCTGCCAGAAAGGATTTCTTGTAGCTTGCCATAAGCCATCAAGCTTCCCATGAAGCTGATTGCTCCTATGAGAAGGCTCAATATAGTTGTGAGCAAAGAAACGACATCTGCCACGCCATTGTGAAAGAGATGAGGATATTCAACAACAGCAACGAGCGCAACTGCACCCCCGCCAAGCCCATTGAACAGGGCAACCAATTGTGGCATCGCTGTCATTTGAACTTTGCGAGCCGACCAGGTTCCGAGAATTGAACCTATAACAAATGCAAGTGCGATCCACTCAAAATTGCCAAGGGATTTCCCGTTTTCATCCTTGATAAAGAATGTTGCAATCAGCGCCACACCCATGCCCGCAGCGGCGAGCGAATTGCCCTGGCGTGCTGTTTTTGGCCCATTCATGAGCTTGAGGGCAAGCATGAAAGTAATTGCCGTAAAAAGGTAGCAAATGTTAATGAAGTCGGCGTTCATTTCGCCTCCTTCTTGGGTTTTCGTTTGAACATTTCGAGCATGCGGTCTGTGACAACGAACCCGCCGACTACGTTAAGGACTCCAAACAAGGTCGCGAAAAATCCGAGAATCAACGAAGGTGTGTCATGCGCTCGGCCTAAAACGATGATTCCGCCGACCAGGATCACTCCGTGGATTGCGTTTGTGGCCGACATCAGTGGCGTATGGAGTGTTTGAGGCACTTTTGCGATGACCTCAAGTCCGACAAAAACCGCTAAGATGAAAATGGTGACAACGGCAATGAGGGTCATGATTTGCTTCCTTCGCGCTCCAGGGCAAGTCGGGTGACGTCGTGCACGATCTTCCCTTCAAATGTAACCAATGTTCCTCTAACGATTTCGTCCTCCATATCAGTATTCACAACACCATCCTTAACAATGATTCCCAAAAACGAGATCAAATTCTTTGAATACATTCGGCTCGCATCGCTGGCCATGCTCGAGAGTAAATCGGTGCTGCCGATCACTGTCACGTTGTGTGCTTGAACAACCTCACCCGGAACCGTGCATTCGCAGTTCCCACCTGCAGGTGCTGCAAGGTCCACGATAACAGAGCCTGGGCGCATGTGTTTAACCATTTCTTCGGTAATGAGTGTTGGGGCGCGCCTTCCTGGAATTAGCGCGGTGGTAATAACGCAGTCCACGTTTGGAAGTCGGGAAGCGATTAGTTCCAATTCTCGGGAATGTGTATCGCTGGAAACCTCTTTCGCATAGCCACCGACGTCCTCTGCCTCTTCGCTCAAAAGCGATAGCCCGACGAATTTTCCACCCAAAGATTCAATTTGCTCTTTGACCGCTGGACGCACATCGAACGCCTCCACCACTGCGCCGAGTCGGCGGCAAGTTGCAATCGCCTGCAATCCTGCTACGCCAGCCCCAATAACAAAGACCTTTGCCGCAGGAAGGGTGCCGGCAGCGGTCATCAGCATAGGGAAAAACTTGGGCAGATGGGTAGCACAAAGCAATGCGGCACGGTAACCAGCGATTGTGCTCATAGAACTCAACGCGTCCATGCTTTGTGCCCGCGAAATGCGCGGCATCAGATCAACAGCAAACGACGTAATGTTCTTGGACCGAAGTGCCTCAATGATCGCAGGATTGGCTGTTGGGTTCAAAAAGCTTACTGTAGAGGCTCCCGATTTTAGCTTCCCAATTTCTGCTTCTGTTGGCTGCGAAACTTTGAGCAAGATATCTGCATTTGCGAGATCGAAGCCTATAGTGGCACCGCTAGCTTCGTAAGCGGAGTCAGGGAAGTACGATCCCATACCCGCTCCTGCTTCAATTTGAAGCGAATGCCCAAGCCCAATTATTTCTTTTGCTCCATCTGGCGTTAGGGCAATTCTGCTTTCTTCCTTGGCTGATTCTTTTGGCACGACAATGTGCATTTTTCCCTCCGTGGGCCAATGTAAAGTTACCTGAATACATGGGTGGAGATGTCGCGTCGTTCATCTGATTCTCAATAGGAATCCGGTCATTATGAACAACTGTATTCAGGTTCCGACAGCAATTTCTTACAGTACAAAAAAATATACTTCTGAAAAGATCTTGGGGAAATGCTTGTATTTTTTGCAATTTTGGCTTACAATGCACTTATTGGAGTGAAGACAACAAAATGACAACGCCACGCCACGCCACGCCACGCCACGCCACTAGGTGATTGTGCGGCAAACATTACGATTGTAGTTTCTGCTTGTAAACTCGCATCGTTGTTATTCTTCTCGCTGGCATTCACCATGCCATGCTACGCACAAGACCCGCCTCCGCCGTTTACAAAAAGCGAATTCAGAGAGGGCACGGGTTGGAACGCGACCCTAAAAATTGTTGTAACACAATCGGACCACGCGAAAGCGCAAGGTAATAATCTGTTGGTAACCGGAACGAACATCAACATCGTTGTAACGTCGTCGTTTGTTAACGTAGTACCCCTCCCGAACGAGCCGCAATTCAATTGGGTGAAACTCAAAATCGGGCAAATCGGGGACGATCCTATCAAGACATGGGAAAATGTGAAAACCAGCCCAGTTTCTCACGATGTTCGGTTCGCCTCGACCCACTTTACCGATGGCAGCACCCAGAACATTATTCTGGAGGGCCAGTTTCACGGTTGGACGACTGATAATCCTCCGGTTGAGGTTACAGAGACATTTACAGCCACGTTGCCAGTAGTCATTTACAACAAGGCGCTTGCACTTACAACGGTTGAATCATGGATTCCGCCAATTGTGGCCGCTGACCCCGGTCATTACTCCAAACCGGGAGATTCCGACTATCCAAATCCGCCGCTCGTGCCCGATACGGCGAAACGAATTGTAGACGATGCCATCACAAAGCTGACGGGAACAGCGATGAAACATACGTTAGTGCCAGAGAATGGCGATGGCAGAAATTGGAGGGAATTCCAGGGCCCCGCCGCGCTATGCGAAGCCATGACCCTTGCAACACTATTTTTCGCTTGCACTCATGGGGAAATGAATGTAACGACTGCCGGCCATTGGCGAGCATCGCACACCGATGTTCTAACTTTTTCCCCAGCTAATGCTAATGATGTCAAAACCTACGTGACGACCAAACCCGACCTTTCGCTTAGAAATGTGCCGGATTACACGCTTGCAATGTTCTACGCATGCGAGACTCTCAATAACTCATCAAACAATCCAAGAGCGTTCCAACTTAAGCCGGATATTCCAACGTATCCGAACAAAGGATATGCGGGGTTTGCGAATAGGGTCCACTACTTGCTTCACTCTCCAACGGGGGAAACTTTGGACGAGCACTCGAAACTGGTTTTACAATACATGGCTGAAGGCATGCCCTTGCAGGTTGCGCTAGATCAGGTGCAGCTTAAAAATTCTCCACCCAAACGAAAGGTGCCGATGGCGGATAACCCTCCTTATGGTCAGTTATACATGATCGTCAGGGGCGATCCGTATGCCCGAATTGTAAACGTTTACTTAAAGAAAGAAGATTATGATACGGTAAGTGCGGAGGTACGAAACTCATGGTTTTGGGTCAAATCTTAGTTGCCTTAATTTGTTCGAGAACATTTGAGCCACAACAATTGTCCGAAGGGCAAGCACTCGCTCGTGCAAGGCAGTTTTGCCGGGCAGTTGAATACAGCCCTATGGAGACTCCTGGAAATCCAAGGCTCAACCTTGATCGTATTGACGGGATTGAGCGGTTTCCTTCCGAGGGCGTAATCGCATTTCAATTTGCCTCAGCAGGGGTCGGCGTCAACTTGAGATCGGGGAAAATTGAATCCTATAGCGAATATGGGAGATTGCCATACCAGCCCTCATATCCCAATTCAATACCGCTAGACCAGGCAATTCAATACGGACATCGTTACCACGAATTAGCAGGGTTTGCAGATTCAT
>JANNJE010000365.1:0-5962 GCA_031405735.1 Armatimonadota bacterium
ACGAACAGACGCATCGTATTGATCTCGTGCAGCCGGGAAAACTCCAGCACATCTTCACGAATCAGATCGGTGAAATACTTGATTCGCCTCATATTTAGCTACAATTTCACTTGCTCCAACAATAAAATCAACGCGAGAGCCATCTTTGAAGACGATTGCATTTCCATTGCTCGCTAGCTTTGGATTTGAATAGGGAGAATCCAACACATTTCGGAACCGCTTCGATGCCATATGGGAAAGTCCTTCAGATCTGTAAAGCATTTTCAGCAAAATGAGTTTAACGTAGGACGCATCAGACCACGATGACTGACGGGTCTCCGTAGTTGTTTGTTTGATTAAGTCGTGCGATTCGAATTTGCAGCCGCTTGATTCAAATTTTAGTACCGATTTCTCAATAGGAATATTGTTCAACCAACGAATAGCCGTGAATATTTCTGTTTTGTTGGACCTTTTGTAGTCAAAGTCCAAGAATGGTGCGTCGGACTTTGAATCTCGCAATACGGCAGTTGCACGATTAGCGTCAAATTTGTCGAATACTGCCCAAGGCTTCTGCTGTTGAACTAAGCACTCCATTGCCAAACACAACAAAGCGACAGTCAGTTTGTTCAAAGGTAATCTCCATTTAAATGAATCAAGAGGTAAAGGTCCACGACGAGCTTTGCATGCACAAACAATCTTTTCCAATTCTATCCCAAGTTTGGTCGGCTTCCAAAGAATGCCTGTCCATGCCACCCAAATTACGAGTTAGAATCTGTCAGGTTCACCCGTCGTCGAGCCAATTCGCCAAAACCAAGCCTCGACACGGTCTGGGAGAGAAGCAGGTGAACGAACTGTGACCCTTGAATGGGAAATATCAAGCTGACCGTTTCCCTTTACTCTCGAAAAGGCTTGAACGATTATTGAATCGTCCGACCCCTTTGGATGAAACCAAACAGTTGCCAAGGTTCGCATGGGCGATTTGGAATCCCTGCCTAGCTCAAGCTCAACGATTTTCTCTGTCTCCTGCTTAGGATGGCTTGTTTCGTAAACACGCTCGCATGTAACACCAGTTGGATCTTCAACAATCCGAACTCTGTCAAGTCTAGCCCCACGTAGGAATTTGTAATTAACCTGGCTGAATCGTAACGAATTGCCAAAAAGGCAACAAAATGCAATGAACAGAACACCTAATATCACCCATTTCAGATGAAATGGCAACTTTCCAGTTTTTCTAGGGGTGATGCCTTTGGTAATCATCGTCGGGGACTTGTTCGATTGTCACTTTACTATTTACAGTGAACTCTTACTTGATTTCGCCCTTGGTGCCGTTAAACGAACCATTGGGATACCCCCACAATATCCCAACCTTGCGCAACTCGTGAACCGCGTTATCGGCCCAATGTTTTTTGGGTACATCAGTGAACCAAATGTCGTCAAAGCGCCTGACTGGAATCCCGCGAAGCGTAAATCGCTTGGCAATTTCGCTGAACTCTTTGTCAAGCGCGAAAGGGTCAACTTCCATCGACATAAGTTCATTTAGCGTTGCGCGACACACAAATTCGATCAATTCAAAGAGCCTTGAGAGCTCTTGATATTGATCCTGATACTCTCTTTTCTTTGAATCTTCGATCATCAGTTTTTCAAGGCTGTCCAGCCACCCTTTCAACCCTTGGATACAACTATGGGCAAGGGCGGCGACCTCGTAACGGCTAAATATTGCTCGATGGTTAAAGGCGGGATAGTATGTGTTAATTCCTACCTGCGTCAGTTGAAAACACTTCTCTGAAATTGTCCGCATGGATGGTGGCGTATTTTCCATCATGCGAACTTGAGCGTTAGCGTTCTTACAAAAGCCAATTGGGAAGATTATTCCAATCGCCGCGAAATACATAAGCAACTTCAATTTTCTCAATCTACAACCTCCTCCGCTACGTCCCGTAGCTCTCAAAATTTGAGTAGCGCATCTTGTGGTGTATCGCAGTTCCAAGACTTTAGTTATTCTCATTTTCATTGCCCTTGCTGACATTGCCATTAGCCAAACTTTCCTATATCCTACTTACCATTCCAAATGATAGTTGCGATTCGAGATCGAGTCTATGTAAAGTAAAGGTAACTCGCCCTCAATCCACCAGATATTTAAATCATTTTGAACTCATCCTACGGCTACCCAGTCGTTAAGCCCATACATTCCTTGTCAGCTGTCCGCAATTGGTTAATTCTCATTCAATTTCTTGACCAGTGCCGCTGCGTCAGCAACTATCGATATTCGCCACCGGGAAGCACTTATGTCATAGACGTTGACCAATTTAGTCTTCCTACTAGAGTAAGTTTCATTCGTTAGTACCATTAGAGTATCGTCTCTGAGATTCAGATAATTGATGTGAGCAAATACGCCGATTGGATTCGGTTTCCAATTGGAATCCTTATTCAATAGATAGAGCATGACTGCACCGTTTGACTCCATGTAATCCATGATTCCTGCAACCACTATTAGGGTGGATGATTTGTTAATAATATTCAAACCGTCTCTGCTTGTGACGCTCTCCCTTGAAAAGTCTCTCGCTGCTCCACCAGTTGGTCCTCGGCCAATTCGAGCCTTTGCCAGAATTTCTAGGGCAAAATCGGCATTTGACGGCGGGAGCGGAAGGTCTTGAAGTCTAACATGAGACTTTCCTAAATGTCCTCCTGGAGAAACTGAATATCTTGAACCCTGAAACGCTTTCTCAGAGTAAAAGTGGAACCAAGAAACGTCGCTGTCCCAACGCGGGCAATCAGATCGTCCCGAATACTCGAGAATTCTTCTTAACTTTAGTACCGATGCGTCGACCAACAGAACACGGGCTAATTGTTGCTTCTTAGCAGCGGAATTAACACTGAGGTCGACTAAATGAAGGAGCAACTTGTTTCCAGAAGGGTTTGCCCTGAGGCAGCAAACTACAGTAGAGTCACGGACTGGCAACAGAACCTGGCTGTTTGGTTCGTCCTGAAGATATCGCTGAACAGCGACTGTCGAGTTTCGCTTGTTTGCAATACAAATACCAACGGTATTAGACATCAATGGTATTGGAAGAAGTATCACTAAAGACATGAGGATGCCACCCCTTTGCAGAACTTGAAGGGAGTAGAGCTTGCTGAGCCGGTGAGAACTCTCACCTCTCCGTAGGGCCAGTACCCGTACGAGTCAGTGACTTCGCCGTTGTCATCTACAAGGGCAATGGTGTTTCCCAATGGGTCGTGGCAATGGTAGCGGCGTTGGCCGTTCCTGGTCTCTGCCACCATTCTCCCACCGATATTTGTAGCCCTTGCAGACATTGCCATTAGCTCAACTCTTGTAATCGGTTCGTTCTAATTCGGAATCAGTCCAATTTAGTCCCCAAACCAACAGAGGAATATGATTGCTTGTTAAATCTAATCAAAAAACTCAACCTTATATTTCCTTTGCTTCGTGTCTTTTCGGATAAGTCGCAGTACCTTGGCACTATCACTTGCAGGTACTAGGATCCATGAACAAACGACCTTTCCATCAATAATCCAGTCGTTAAAATTATGCAAAATTCCAGATGATTGAAGTAACGTAAGTACACGTGCTCGAGCAGGTGCCTCGACCATCCCGATTATTGCCATGTCTATATATGTTCCATTAGCTCGATGAAATGCCGCTCTTTGCCATCTATTGATAATCTCACTTGATGATTTGTCAATAACATCAAGAGCGAAAAACTGGGTCCCAGATTCATTGTAATGCTCCTTGACAAGCCTGGAAATGTCTCTTTCTGCAAGTCCAGCATGTAAGTCTTTTTCGATAGAAAGTCCAACTCTGGATTCGATTCCGGGACGATGCCAGATCGCAATCCAACATTGTTTACTCTCGAACTGCAAACCCGAGTTACCCAACAGTGAACTGGACTTGAATCCACTAAGTTTTAACGCTTGCTCCAATTTCTTTAGATCGCTGGTGCGACCAATGGCCCGCACATAAATTGCTGCTCCATCAGGGCGAATTGCGAGAGGAGTGGTGGACTTAGTTATGTCAAGAATAGTAATTGTCGACACAAAGTGGCGGAGCTCAGAAGGTGCGGATACCAGAAAAGTCTTCAGTGATATTGGACGTTGAATTGTTGTCGAGCGATTTGATATGAGTGCAATTGCTAAAAGTAAAACCATAATGTGACAACCTAACAATACCATGGACCAAGGTAAATACATCGCCGCTCAGTGACAGCCAACGCTCTAACAGCCCATTTAATTGTCCCTTGCATTATGAACTGCCTCCAGTCAAAGTCAAGATTTCCGCTTCGTTCAGTTTCGTATGCATCCCGACAAATTCGATAAAATGGCAATTCGCACCAAAATGTACGTGGACATTCGACATTTACTCGAAACGTCTTTTGGCAAAAATATTCGCCTCGAATATCACAAGGAGTTCCAAAACGAGTGTTGTCGCTCGGATCTCTGGCAATTACTTGAACCCTCAACCTAAGCCTTGTAACCACGTTCGCCATACATGAACATCCGCCGCACTCTGCGCAAATCCTCGACGCGAAACCATCAACCGAAAAACTTGGCACTCCACCGCCGTTGATGCAAAATGAACTAATAACTTCCTCAAGCGTCATTCGAGAACAGGGCTTGAGGCCGAGTGGATCGAATACAGTTATTGGATTGTCGCCAACATAACAGTACGAGATCTGGCTTGGCCACAACGGATCTCTTGTAATCCATCTTCCTAGCGTCTGCCTGAAATACCTAGCTCTCACATACAGCTGATTCCCGTCATCGTAATATCCCCAGGCTCCGCAGAACTTGAAGGGAGTCGTGGTTGCTGAGCCTGTAAGGACTCTGACTTCTCCGTAGGGCCAGTAACCGTAAGAATCTGAGATCTTGCCATTATCAGCTACAAGGGCAATGGTGTTTCCCAGTGGGTCATGGCAATGGTAGCGGTGTTGGCCGTTCCTGGTCTCTGCCACCATCCTCCCACCGATATTCGTTGCCCTTGCTGACATGGACATTAGCCGATACACTTCCCAGTTAGCATTGAGACGAATGCTCCCGTTTCTAAATCATATAATGCGATTCTGTGCTGCGGTTTGCCCTCGTCGAGCATTATCGCAATCAACGATCCGGCAATCGAAATGGTGCTTGCGTACTCACTCCCCAATTCACAGATTATCTTTTTGTTTACTGCATCTATTAGTACTGGCCGAATTCGATCTCCAGACCTCATTGTGAGGATAATTCTTGACCCTGACGGGCTCACGCACGCCACTGGCGTTTGATTCCAAGTAAAGAAGGAGTCAGAATTAAAGCTGCCAGTCGAGTCCCGTGGAACCCATATTGGAATATCCATCTCGAGCACGGTTTTAGCTGCTTTGCTTGCTTTTGCTTCAAATTTCGACAGTTTAGTTTTCCTTGCTTGAACAAAGCTTTCGAATGTTTCCAAGTACAGGCCACAGACCTTGAGCGGACCACTGTTTCCTCCATAGAATATGCCTAGGCTACTTTCGCCAAACCATTGATAACCAAAACTGTCCTTTCTTTCGATAGAAAAGAGCTTTCTTGCGGAGTTCTTGCTTGCTTCATGAGTGTCAAGTTTGTACGATGTGCAAGGGCCTTTAGTCAGGAAGAGTGCAATCCCCTTTGAGGATGAATTCACAAACATTGGCTGCCAAACCTTATCTTTGGCCCTAGCGAGCTCCACGAGCTTAATGCCCTTCCCGCTCCGCACAACGCGTGAAATGGAATAGCCATCAGAGGTGCTTCGGACAAGGGTAAGGAAACTCTCATTCGAATTCTGTACGACTGAAGCACCGCAGACAGAAGTAAAGAGCAAGGTAGTGATAATCATTCCAACTTATCCTGGGTACTTGCGGATCTGATTACTTGCCACCTAAGCCCAATTCTTTCCAAGAAGTAGAACGACTAGGTGCTTCTTTGTAATCTGTCCAAATCCTTATGCCATTTGAATCAAACACCCAAATATCAC
>JANNJE010000366.1:0-3586 GCA_031405735.1 Armatimonadota bacterium
GCACCAGAGGCGCCAGCACCCGGCCACCCAGGATCGAGCCCACGATCATGTAGGCAGCGCCCCCGTTGAGCTCGTTGCGCAGCAGCAACCAGGCGCCCAGGCCCAGAAGCAGGGATCCCACTGTGTTCTGGCGCAGGCATCATTGATGACACTCGATTTGACCCTAGGGACCTTTGTGCAGCCATCATTTCGATTGCCCAAAAGGGCTATTGGAACCTGATGAAAGTCGGGGATACTTCGCTAATCGTGTTTGTCGAAGATCGAAAGAAGAAACCCCTAGACGTTTTTGAACAGTCGGTTTATGCTGCTCTTGCTCCCATGGCACCTGAAGTCAGTGCTGAAACCTTAAAGACGGACTTTCGGCAGCAGTTCAAAGACCTGTCCGTGCAACTGCAGCAGCGCCACGATAGCATGAACTGGGCACCAAAATATGCAGCCGCCAACGGTTGCATCGGATGCCTTATCATTGGATTGAGCATCCCGCTTGCTTTAGTTCTCATCTCATTTTTTGGATTTTGGTCACTCGTTGGAATTCCTCTTGCCATTCTCGTCAGCATTTTCGCTATAAAGAGAAGGTCAAACTACAACGAAATCGGAGACGATATTCGCTGGCAAATCCGCGGCTTCAAGGAATTTATTAGCAGAGCGCATACCAAGGAACTGAACTGGATGGCAGAAAAGCACCCCGATCAATCCGTATTCGAGAGTCTGTTGCCTTTTGCCGTCGCTTTTAACTTGGTTAAAGAATGGGGCCAAGCGTTTGAAGGCGTTCAGTTCGCCCCGCCAGAATGGTGCTCAGATGGATCGGATATGACATTTTGGAACTACTATTGGATTTCATCTATGGTGGATGACTACTCCAACGAATGGAGCGATTCAATTAGCGATGCAATCTCCACATTCGATTCTGGAGGAATGTTTAGCGACGGCGGCAGCGGTTTCGGTTCAGACGACTACAGCAGCGGCGGAGGATTCGATGGCGGCGGTTCAAGCGGAGACGGCGGTGGAGGAGGCGGAGGGGACAGTTGGTAGATTAGAGCTGAGTGTTGAGTGCATATAGGCACAATTAGGGATTTCAAAAAATGTGATATGTGTGGCCCTCATTCAACGCTCAACACTCCACACTCCATCCTCAACACTTTCCGCCAATGCTCCTCTCCGACTACGACTACCACCTACCAGAACGGCTAATCGCCCAAACGCCATTAGCTGATCGTTCGGAGTCACGCCTGCTTCACTTAAAAAGAAAAACCGGCGGGATAGTTCACCTCCAATTCAAAGACATAACGAACCTATTTGAACCGGGTGATCTCCTCGTCCTCAACGACACGCGAGTCACGGCTCTCAGGCTCTTTGGACACAGCCAGTCAGGAGGCAAAGTTGAGCTTCTACTTTTGAATGACAATGGCAACGGCAAATTTGGAGCCCTCGGAAAACCAGCCAAACGTCTCAAGGTCGGCTCGGTTCTAGAGTTTGAAAGCGATCTGAAAGCGACCATCACAAAGACCGGAACCGAGGGCATTCGAGAAGTTGATTTTTCAGAATCCCCAAATTGGCGGGCAAAACTAAAGGAAGTCGGCCAGACTCCGCTCCCACCCTACATAACGGCAAAACTCAGCGATTCCGAAAGGTACCAAACCGTTTACGCTACTCATGGTGGGAGTGCAGCAGCGCCAACGGCCGGTCTGCATTTCACTTCCGATATTCTTTCTGAATTGGAGAAGAACGGAGTCGAAATCGCAAGGGTCACCCTTGATGTTGGCCTCGACACATTTCGTCCAGTTCAAGCTGAGAGTCTCGAAGATCACGTCATGCATGGAGAAGTGTGTCGAATTGATGACGCTAATGCAGACAAAATCAATAAGGCAAAAGGACGAATCATTGCCGTCGGGACGACTGCTGTACGTACGCTCGAATCGTTCTCGAAAGGACATCGCCAAGTGAAAAGTGGCAAATTGTCAACACAAATTTTCATTCGTCCAGGCTACAAATTCCAAATCATTGACGGAATGTTTACCAATTTTCACCTTCCGCGAACCACAATGCTCATGATGATTTCTGCATTTGCAAGTCGGGAGTTTGTATTCAACGCTTATGAGGCAGCAATTCGCGAAAATTACCGGTTTCTTTCATTTGGCGATAGCATGTTAATTTTTTGACCATTTCTTTGCATCTGCCGCTTCACAATGAAGTAGAATTTACCGGGCGGATTCCCGCCGATTTGTTAAGGGGCATTTCCTTGAAACGTAAAGAATTCGATCCACTCGCCTATATTGAAAACGCCTTTTTGGATGTTCCGAAATCGCCAAAGCCGACTAAGCTGAACCAAGAAGAGTTTGATGTTGATGTTCCCACCATTGGCCAGTACTTGAAAAATGGCACTCCAGCTCCAACCAAAGCAGTCACAAAGAAGCGCTTCCGAAAGACTGAAATGAGCGCACCGCGCCCGCGGCGCTCAAAGAAGGCTCATCAAGCGAGTTCAATTGACCCAACCTTGCAGGCTGTCTGGGAATCCCTCCCGAAAAATGTCGAATTCCTCGCAGCGTCGTTTAACGATGAGAATACGAAGAACTACTACCGTGGCGATTTCAAGGAAACTCGGCAAGAACTTATCAAGAGACTCCTTGATCCCGAGCTCTCGCTCGAAGAAGCGAGCAGATTATTAGGAGTGGTCCCAGCAACGGTAAGAAGGTACACCAATCGGGGCTGGCTGAATCACCACCGCACTATTGGCGGGCAGCGCAGGTTTCGATTGAGCGACGTTGTCAAGTTTGTGGAACTGCACGGCAGATTCCCTGAAGAGTGATTGACAGTGCCTGCGAAAGGCTCGATCGCCCTTAGGCTAGTTTCGAATTGCAAAAAAGCCAGCCCAATCTAAAGGGCTGGCTTTTTGAATTTCTGAGAGAGTTGCCTAAGCCGCTTCGCTCAAGAACAGCATTTCCGAATCCGAATTGCTGTAAACAACTGCTTCGTTGCTGAATCCCGAAGAAACTTCAGCGCGTTGCGCATAAATGCGGTAGACAACTTGCGTGCCCGGAACTTGGCTTTCGTGGGTCCATTTCGACTTGGTTGTCATTCCAACCCAAGTCCATTCAACACTCGTGCCAATCTTGGCTTCGATCACAAATTGGGTGCCATTGGCGTTGCCGTTTCGACCCCATTTCATCTTGTTTTGGCCGTTGCTGTACCCTGTCGCGGTCAAATTGATAGGAATTGTGACCGGGCCGATTGAGCCAGATTGAGTTGGCAAGCCGAGCGATCCCAAAATGTCTTTGTCTACGTTCGGGTTCGCTAAAAACATCTTTGAGTACTTGCGATACACAGCCGTGCTCGTTTCAAATTGCACATCTGTAAGAGCGACCGCGCCTTTGGCAGACGCCTTCAAACTCTCGCTCGTTGCAAATTTCGTGTTGAAATTCGATGATGCGTTTGCGATTTCGGTCAGATTCCCTGCCGAAAGTCCAAGCGTCGCCGCATTGTCTCCGCAAACATCGCTGAAATTCGTGCCCCATGGGCCAAATTCAGGTTTCCTAGCTGGTGGGTATGCCATTGTTATCCGTTCTCCATTTGTAGCCGTTGGGCGCAC
>JANNJE010000367.1:0-3661 GCA_031405735.1 Armatimonadota bacterium
GTCGGACAAGCTGGAATCACGGCTGGCGATTCGACCAATTTCAACGGCTGGCGGGATTGGTACCAATGGACGCTGAACCGGAGCGACCAGCTTCGGAACACAAGCATTGAAGTCAATGAATTCAAGCAGATACTATCGGACGGGCCGGTCGGAACGCCATTGGGCGCAACTCCTGTCGCGCCAGCGTATCCGCCTGCTCCGCTTTTCGTGCCAACGGCAGATATCTTTGGCCAGATTATTGCCTTTGCCGAGCGGACGAAGAACACTGCTGGCTACAGCACGGTGTTGGGCGAGGACATCGGAATCGAGCCCGTTGGCGGGCCGCCACCACTTGGTGATCCTACTTTCGATTTGATCGCATTGCTGGGCAGCCAGGTTCAAATTGACTGGGTAAAAGCTACCGCAGACGGCGTGATTATCGAATCGCAACGTGCTGACGAAGTCGTTTGGACTGTGCTTGCGATTGACCACTTCTCGCCGTACATTGACGCTCGTGCTCCTCTTGTCGCCAGCCAGCCAGAGGTTCGGAAGTACCGGTTACGTTACGAAATCGCCGACGTCCCGGTTGGCGGGTATTCAGGCGTTTTCCAGGTGACTACGATTCCGTAATGCTTTTGTCCCCGCAACCTCGGTTTGCTTGAGGTTGTGGGATGAAACTGACAACAAGTTGATGAAAGCAAGTGCCAAAGCGCGGGGAGAACGGCAATCGGAAAGTATTGTCCTGATGCTTCATGTTGCTTTTCCCATCGTTCTTGGCGGAATGATCTATTTGCTCTTTCGGCGGACTTCACTACTGATGTTTTCCTGGGCAGATACAGTTGGTATAAGCAACCAATTGAGCCACATTAGACATTACGCAAGTGAAATAACTCTTCCCAATTTCGCAATTTACTCCTTACCCGATGCTTGTTGGGCGTACTCCATGAGTGCACTCCAGGCAAACATCTGGAGGTGTACGCGTAGCGTCGGGGCATGGGTGATTGTCTTGTGTCCACCAACTCTGGCCCTCCTAGGCGAATTTGGCCAGTTGATACAAATTGTGCCTGGCACGTTTTGTTGGGAGGATGTTGGCTCTGTTCTTTGTGCCTTCTTACTCTGCACATTACTATTTCGAAATCTCAGTAGGAGACCTCAATGAAAACGAAAGTCATTTTGTCACTGTCAGCACTTCTATTTGCAATCTTCTTAGCTGTCGGCAGCGTTGACCCCAGCTCGTCATCAGGCTCGTCAGGTAGTGGCGATGTTGGCGACAACACTCGGCGCACGCCTTCCAGCGACAACACCAATACTCCAAGCAAGCCCAATCTTGAAGTAGTTGATTTCTCTTCCAAGAATGAGGAATACGCTCGGTATGTAGTGGGAACCGTCCGAAACAATTCTAGCAAAAACTACTCGTATGTTCAGGTGGAAATAAATCTGCTTGACGAGAGTGGAAACATCGTCGGAAGTACTTTAGACAATGTGAACAACCTTGGACCGGGCAAAAGTTGGAAATTCAAGGCAATTATCATGGAGAAAGATGCCGCGAAATTCGAGATCAAGGACGTAAGCGGATGGTAGAAAGTCCGGTGTCGATGCAGATCCAGTCGAAGCGAGCAACACTTGAATTGGATGATGAAGGCGTCCGGATTCAGAACAAAGGTCTATTTGACGGGTTCGACCGACGAATCCCTTGGATGAGAGTGATCAAAGCCGAGTTACATCGACGTGCGGATGGTTTCAGAATTGTCGTTTGGTTCCCGATGGAAAATGATAACAACGAACTTTGCTCGTCATACATCGATATTCCCGGTGATCAACAAGAGTCTGGTACAGCGATTGTCCAAGAAATCAAGGTGCGAGCTGAACCAGCAAAAGCCTTGTGGGAAGAGAACAAGACCAAAAAGGCTGAGGCGAGAAAATTAGTCGAGGAAAAAAATCGACCAAAACCAGGAAGCGACCTTCTCAATTGGGGAGTGCTGCTAATGTTCATTGGAGTTGGCGTGGCAATATGGTTTCAGTTTGGTTTCGACCCAAGTGTTGAAACGGGAACGACCGCTTTTGATACATCGAACCGCGTAGTGAACCTTCAGCGTATCTCACAGCAAATGATGGGATATCTTGGAGGCTTCGGACTGTTCATTGTCGGTGGATTGTTCTGTGCAACGGGACAAGCGGTTCGATTGCTTTCAGACATCATAAAGTCACGAAGCGCAGATATTTCAGAAAGGAAAAAATGAGACACCTGATTCTATTCTTGATCGCCATTCCATTTGTGATTGGTTGCTGTTGCCCATCGCCGATCAGTCAACCAGAGTCATCGTCAAATAGCACTGACTTCGTACCGCAGAGACCTGCACCGAAGAAATCCAACACACCAGAAGTCTCCAGTAAGGTCGAAGTCACAAAGATGGCAGTACGCATTGTGCCTTGGAAGAGTGCCGCAAATGGAAAGCGAATGCAGATGGTTATGGTGACATGGAAAAATACGGGCACTGTCCCAATAGCGCTGGTCGAAGCTGAAATTACTGCGTTTAACGCTCAAGGGGAAACCCTTAGCTCGAGTGTCGCTGAATACACAATCTATGCTGCGGAAAAAGTGGCTGATCGTATCCAACCTGGCAAAACGTACACTGATCCAGAAGGTGAGGGCTTTATATTGATTCCCGATTTGGACGGAGTTTTGGCAAAAACTGTAGAAGTTAGGATCACAAATTGCAACAGCTGGAACGAATTACTTGATTAAACTGGAAGAAGCTGAGACCATTTGATCCATCGACCTTCACAGCGAAGTTTAGTCGCTCTCTGTGCTTCCCCATGGACTTGTATAGTTCGGCGGTTCTTTGGTGATCCAAACATCGTGCGGGTGGCTCTCCCGAAGTCCCGCACCAGTTATTCGGATGAACTCAGCATTATCCCTCAGCGCTTGGAGGTTCTCAGCACCACAATATCCCATTCCAGAGCGAAGGCCGCCAACTAGTTGCGCCATGGTATCGCTCAATGCGCCCTTGAATGGAACACGGCCTTCCACGCCTTCCGGAACGATGGTCCCGCCTGCTTCTTTGACCTGCATGTATCGGTCGCTTGACCCCGTTTTCATAGCTCCCATCGAACCCATTCCTCGGTACACCTTGTAAGCGCGGTTTCGATAAATCTCTGTTTCACCAGGGGATTCTTCACACCCAGCAAACATGTTCCCCATCATCACGCAACTTGCACCAGCGGCGAGGCATTTCACGATATCGCCCGAACTGCGAATTCCTCCGTCGGCGATGGTGGGAATTCCGAGCTTATTGGCTTCCTCGCAGCAATCTTGAACGGCGGTGAATTGGGGAACGCCCACACCTGCGACAACTCTTGTCGTGCAGATCGAGCCAGCACCAATTCCAACCCTCAGCCCATCTGCACCCGCCTTGGCTAGGTCGCGAACCGATTCCTTTGTGGAGACGTTTCCAGCAATCACCTTTAGGTCAGGAAGCTTTGATTTGAGCATCCTCACGCATTCGATTACGCCCTTCGAATGTCCGTGCGCCGCGTCAATCACGACAAAATCTACTCCAGCATCCAGAAGGGCTTGGGATCGCTCTAAAGGCTGAGCCCCAACGTGGTCTAAGCCCCGCATCAGCTACCCCGACGCCCTGCAGGCGTTCCTAGCGCTTCCCAAATGGCGTCCGGGCACCGT
>JANNJE010000368.1:0-5083 GCA_031405735.1 Armatimonadota bacterium
CACTGCGGACTTTGTGCAGAACGGTGTCCAACCTATGCATGGGACATGCGGAAGTTTATGATTCATCTCCCTTACGCAGGTATGCCCGTACCTCCAGAAACCCTTGCTAAACCTGAGGTGACCGTTTGAAGAATTGGACCAATGAATTCGCCTTCAAGATCGCAACCGCAAATGGAACGGGTTCTGCCAGCGCTAACGGCTTGATCATGCAAGCTATCTTCCGGATGGGCATTCCTGTTACTGGCAAGAACCTATTTCCATCCAACATTCAGGGATTGCCGACTTGGTACGAGATTCGAGTTAGCGGTCGCGGTTACACGGCACGTACACCAGAATTCCAACTCATGGTCGCACTCAATGCTGCTACCTATGAAAAGGATGTTGCTGAGGTTTGCTCCGGTGGATGGTTACTGTACGATTCCTCTTGGCCACTCGATGAAAAACTGATACGGCCGGATGTCACGTACATTGGGGTTCCGCTAGCCGAAATGTGCAATGCCGAGTTCAAAGGGGTTCGAGAACGAATCCTAATGAAGAACATTGCGTATGCCGGTGCCCTTGCCGCGCTACTTGATATTGATCCTCAAATCATTTCGGATTTGACAAAGGAAAAGTATTCAAAGAAGCCTGCACTACTAGACTCGAATCAGACAGCAATCAACCTTGGCTTCAACTACGTGAAGGATAATTTCGAGTCGCCCTTGCCCATTCACCTTGAAAAGATGGATGAGACAAAGGATTGCATCTTGATTGACGGCAACACTTCGGCTTCGCTTGGGTGCCTCTATGCGGGCGCAACTGTTGGGGCATGGTATCCGATCACGCCAGCGACATCCCTCATGGAAGGCTTTGCTGGCTTTTGCAAGAAGTACCGAGTTGACCCCGAAACAAAACAAAATCGTTTTGCGATTCTTCAGGCAGAAGATGAACTTTCAGCAATCGGAATGGTCATAGGTGCTTCCTGGGCGGGTGCTAGAGCGTTTACTCCCACGGCAGGGCCGGGAATTTCCCTCATGAGCGAGTTCATTGGATTAGCCTATTACGCTGAAATTCCGGCAGTAGTTTTTGATGTTCAACGAACGGGCCCTTCAACTGGTATGCCGACGCGTACCCAGCAAGGCGATTTGTTTATCTGCGCCTTTGCCTCACATGGCGACACAAAACACATTTGCTTGTACCCATCCGATCCGAGAGAAGCTTTTGAAATGGCGGTGGCGTCCTTCGATCTTGCAGAACGGTTTCAAACTCCGGTATTCGTACTTTCGGACCTCGATATTGGTATGAATGACTGGATGATTCCAAAACTCACTTGGGATGACTCTTATCGGCCCGATCGTGGCAAAGTGCTAAGTCCTGAAGAACTCGAAACCGCTAAAGGATTCGCGCGATACCTCGATGTTGATGGTGACGGAATTCCGCAAAGAACTCTGCCGGGAGAGCATCCGAAGGGAGCGTATTTCACGCGAGGATCGGGCCACAACAAAATGGGCGCCTATACTGAAGATGCCGACGAATATCAAGAAGTGCTTGACCGAATTGCACGAAAGATTCAGGGGGCGGAGGAAGCTGTTCCATCCCCCGTTTTCATTCGAAACAAGGGAGCAACAATGGGAATCGTCACTGTCGGAGGTTGCCATGCTGCATGCGTCGAGGCGCTTGATCAATTCTCGGAAGAAGGGATAGCGATGGATTACATGCGTGTTCGCGGATTTCCATTTGGAAGCGAAGTTCGTGAGTTTCTCGAACAGCATGAAACGAATTTTGTCGTTGAGCAGAATCGCGATGGCCAACTGCGAACCTTGCTTGCGATGGAAACAGAAGTTCCGCTTTCGAAGCTCGCTTCTGTAAGATACTACGCCGGGTTCCCGATGAGCGCACATCACGTTGTTTCGGGCATTCGGCCAAAAGTTGGAGTGCTGGCATGAGCTATCTCGCAAAGCCCAAGGTCCATCATCCATCGCTCAAGTTGAACGCGCTTGGAATGACGCGCCGTGATTACGAAGGGGCGATAAGCACGCTTTGCGCGGGATGCGGCCACGATTCGATCACAGCGGCCATCATTCAGGCTTTTTGGAACTTAGATATTGCGCCCCACAAGGTGGCAAAACTTTCCGGAATCGGTTGTTCTTCAAAAACTCCGGCCTATTTTTTGCGTGAGGCACACGGTTTCAACAGTGTTCACGGAAGAATGCCTTCCATTGCCACTGGAGCTGGCGCAGCCAATCGCGACCTGATCATGATCGGTGTATCGGGAGATGGAGATTCTCTTTCAATTGGACTCGGCCAACTGTGCCATGCAATCCGCAGAAATGTGAATCTTCTTTACATTCTTGAGAATAACGGCGTTTACGGTTTGACGAAGGGACAATTCTCTGCCGCCGCCGATATAGGTTCAACAAGTAAGAAAGGCGAAGTAAATGCGATGGAACCCATTGATGGAGTGCTCTTGGCACTTTCGCTTGGAGCCACATTCGTAGCGCGCAGTTTCTCTGGAGACAAAGACCAACTGATCCCAATCATTGAGGCAGGACTAAACCACAATGGATTTGCTTTTGTTGAGGTGATTTCGCCGTGTGTCACCTTCAACGACCATGAAGGCTCGACAAAGAGTTACGCCTACACTCGTGAACACAATGTCGAAGTAATTGAAGCTGATTTCGTTCCGATTCGGACAGAGATTACGACTGAATACGATCCTGGCACTGTACAGCGAGTTATGATGCACGATGGAAGTTGGGTCAAATTCCGCAAGGTTGCGGACGATTATGATCCTACAAATCGGGACGACGCCTATTCTCACATTCGAGAAAGGCAAGCAGCAGGTGAAATCGCAACCGGGCTGTTGTATATTTCGGAAGATTCCAAGGATTTGGTGGAGCAAAACAACCTGGTCCAAAGTTCGCTGACCCATATTCCGTTCGAGAAACTTTGCCCTGGAAGTGAAGCCCTCGCAAATCTGCAAATGCGCTTCCGTTAACTTTTGACGTTACTGCCATAATCTGACCAATATGGTCATTGTCACTTCGTCTTACTCCCGAATCGTTGCAAAGTTCGTCTGGGTTTTCTTGGCGGCTTTGCTCACTCAAACTGCTTTAGCTCAGGTTCAGCCAACCAAACCGATTTTCGTAGATGGTCAGGCTCAGGTGGTACCTGCTTTCGCAAGTTCCGCGGACTGGATTCGTGAGAGGCTTTGGGTGGAAACTGAGTTCGATTCGGACAGAAACGGCAAGCGAGACCGAATGCATGTTGATGTCACTAGGCAAAAGCAAACCCAAACGGAGGGATTGCGGGTGCCGGTGATTTATGAATCTTCGCCCTACTTTGCAGGCACCTCTGGAAATGCCGATGTGAACTGGAATGTTCGACATGAAATCGGAGCCGAGCCTCCTGCACGAACGATACAACCCGACGTGCCATATAATCCGAACCGAACGAGAGTCTCAAACTCGCTCGTTAGCACCTGGGTGCCTCGCGGATTCGCGGTGGTCCATTCCGACGCTCCTGGCACGGGGCTCTCAGACGGAAGCCCAACGGTTGGTGGCAAGCCAGAGCGATTGGCCCCAAAGGCGATCATTGATTGGCTAAACGGTCGAGCGAAAGGATTCTCAACTCGGGACGGCCAAGTAGAAATCAAGGCGATCTGGTGTACCGGCAAAGTGGGCATGACTGGTACGTCATACAACGGGACGATACCTGTAGCCGCTGCGACCACCGGGGTTAAAGGGCTTGAGGCGATCATTCCGGTTGCGCCGAATACCTCCTATTACCATTACTACAGGTCCAACGGCCTCGTGAGGAGTCCCGGCGGGTACCTCGGTGAGGATATTGACTCGTTGTATGACTTCATCAATAGCGGGGACCCCGCATTGCGAGCAAAGAGCAATTCCCTCTATCGTGACGGAGAATTTGTCAAGTGGCGGGATCGGCTTACCGGCGATTACAATGCTTTTTGGGCGGAACGTGATTTGCTTCCGTTGACGAAGAACATCAAATGCGCCGTCTTGATGGCTCACGCGTTCAATGATTGGAACGTTGTACCTGAGCACAGTGTTCGGATAAGCGAAGCAATAAAAGGGCGAGTTCCCCTGGTGCAATACTTCCACCAAGGCGGCCATGGCGGGGATCCACCGTTCGAACTGATGAACAAGTGGTTCACGCGCTATCTTTACGGCGTGAAGAACGGGATTGAATCAGGCCCGAAATCGTACATCGTTCGGGAAAGGGAACCGGGTGCCTCTAGAGGTCCAGCGATGGCACCGACGCCTTATGCAGGTTATCCCAATCCGGATGCAGCACTGGTTCAGCTAAGCTTGATTGGCGGGGGCGGTTCGCAGGGGGGATTAGCTCTTTCTGCTTCGCCCAAGCAGGGAGGTTACGAGAGCTTGACCGACGATGTTCAGTTTAGTGCTGTAGACCTCGCGAAAGCCGAGGCGTCGTCAAACCGTTTGCTTTATGCTACGGCTGAGTTGAAGGAGCCGCTTCATGTTTCCGGAACTTCGTGCATCACCATTCGGATGTCGTCCAGCGCGCCCGCCGCCAACCTTTCGGTCTATTTGGTGCAGCTTCCGTGGGCGGACAGCCCCATCGGCACGGGCAACCTTATTACTCGCGGCTGGGCCGACCCCCAAAATGCAAAATCGCTCAAAGGAGGCGGAAATTTTCAATCGATGAAGAAAGGCGATCCGCTGAAACCCGGCGAGTTTGTGACTCTTTCGTTTGACTTGCAACCGGACGACCAAATCGTCCCTGCTGGCAAACGAATTGCGCTCATGATTCTTTCTAGTGATCGCGATTTCACCATTTGGCCAAAGCCTGGAACAAAGTTGACGGTCGACCTTGATTCGACCCATATTCGGTTGCCCATTGTTGGTGGCAAAGCAGCATTTGGGAAAGCTACTGCTGACCGGAAGTAGCCACTGGGAGTTTGCTAGATTCGCTTCGAATGACCGGCACCTTGTTCGTGTACGGAATTCGTCTGAATATTGCCACACACACTTGTGCCAACTGCAGGTCTAACTATAAAGTTCGCAAGCCCCCTGGAATCTACCAAGGGGCTGCGTGAGGTGAAGTATTGATCGCAAAC
>JANNJE010000369.1:0-9078 GCA_031405735.1 Armatimonadota bacterium
GTAGACGATGCCAATCCGTTTCGCTTGGCAATAATCCGAACTTGCCTGAAGATTTGGAACGGCTCCAATTGGGACCTTTCTTAAGTATCACAATCGAATTGCTTACCATTTTCGTCTCGGCAGAAAATGCGATGATTTCCCATGTTGCTTTGCCCATCTCATATGCATCAAGCGCAAGAATCTCGTGCTCAATGTATGGATCAGGGGCGAAGTACTCTTTGAATTCCGACCGAGATTTCGCTTTGACCGCGATAATTCCGCGGATGAAGCCATCGTCGGTGAGTGGTCCGACAAAAATCAGTTTTCCAAGGCCATCGAGCCTTCCAAAGTTGGCAAGGTGCTTAGCCTGCATTTCACTAACCTCTTTCGGCGGCATGGTTGACGTCAGACTGCGCTTAGGGCCTTTGTTTAGCAAAATGAAGTAGCGCTTTTCGATCTGAACAGGGAGACTTGGGAAATCTTGGGAACTCACTAATGAAACAGCGCAGAGCATGGCGGAGATCATTTGCACATTATCCCACAGCAAACCAACTTGAGAGCAGAAATTGCGAATTGGAAGGTAAACAGTTTGGAATGAATAATTGGACCGGAGTCTTTCCTGCAGTAACGACCCAATTTCGAAAGGATCTCTCGATAGATTTTGAGACAACCGCAGCCCACATCGAGGTTCTTGTTCAATCTGGAGTCTCGGGTTTGGTAATGCTCGGTTCGCTTGGCGAAAACAACTCTCTCCTGCCTGATGAAAAAACTGAAGTTATTCGTCTAGCAATTTCAACCTCGAATGGAAGGGTTCCAGTTGTATCGGGCGTTTCTGAATTGAGCACAGAATCTGCCTGTTCCTACGCAAAGAGGATGGAAGATATAGGAGCCGATGGACTGATGGTGATGCCAGCAATGGCATACAAAGCCGAATCGGATGAATCTATTCCGTATTTTCGATCAGTTGCAAACGCTAGCAGCCTTCCAATTATCATTTACAACAATCCGATTGCATATCATGTTGACTTGAAGCCGGAGCATTTCAAAATGCTCGCTGACGAGCCCAAGTTTGTCGCGATCAAGGAAAGCGCTGGCGATACACGCCGATACACCGACCTATTCAATGCCATTGGTGATCGGTACAAGCTTTTCGCTGGAGTTGACGACCTCATTTTCGAATGCACAGCACTCGGGGCGACCGGCTGGATTGCAGGAATCGGCTTGGCATTCCCAGATGAAAATCAATATCTTTGGGACCTGATGATGGCTGGGAAATGGGAAGAGGCTCGCGAAATCTATCGTTGGTTTTCACCGCTTCTCCACCTCGATGTCGGACTGAAATTTGTGCAAAACATCAAACTTGCGATTCAGCAAGTTGGGTTGGGTGCAGAATGGGTTCGAGGGCCGCGATTGCCGCTAATCGGAGAAGAGAGAGAACGAGTTTTGAAGATCATACGAACAGGAATTGAACAACGCCCAGCAATTCCGGCGAGGATGAACGCTTGAGAATCAAGACAATTGATTCACATACAGGAGGTGAGCCAACTCGGGTTGTGCTTGATGGATTTCCTGAATTGAAAGGTGCAACTTTAGCTGAAAAACGTTATGATTTCGAAAATAATTTCGACCGTTTCAGGAAGGGAATTCTGGCGGAACCGAGGGGAAGCGAGATTCTAGTTGGTGCACTTTTGACCGAACCTTGCGACCCCACTTGTGACTTCGGGGTTGTTTTCTTCAACAATGTCGGGATGTTGGGAATGTGCGGGCATGGAACGATTGGGGTTGTCGAGTCGCTTCATCATTTAGGAAGGATTGGAGTCGGGAAAGTCAATCTTGATACTCCGGTCGGCAAGGTGTCGACAAAGCTTTTTGAAGACGGGAGAGTGGCAGTCCAAAATGTTCCGAGTTACAGGTACCTAGCGGATGTGTCTTTGGAAGGAACTGCCCACAAGTTTGTTGGTGATATTGCATTTGGAGGAAATTGGTTTTTCTTGATAAAGTCTCCTACATTTCAATTTGGCCAAATGAGCAAAAGCGAGCTTTCGGAACTCACCATCAAAATAATGCAGGAATTGGAGAAACAATGCTTCTTTGGTCCCTGCGGCGAAAAAATTGACCACGTAGAACTCTTCGACAAATCAGAAATCGCTGATTCCAAGAACTTTGTCATGTGTCCAGGCGGCCAATACGACCGCTCGCCCTGTGGAACAGGAACCAGTGCCAAATTGGCATGCCTCTATGAAGATGGGAAGTTGAAAGAAGGCGAAATCTGGAGGCAAGAGAGCATTACAGGAAGCATTTTTGAAGGATACGTGACCGTGGTGGATGGCAAAATTCTTCCCACGATCATAGGCAGAGCCCATGTGGTTGCCCTGTCTGAATTGATCTTCAATGAAGAGGATCCCCTCCGATGGGGCGCAGGTCTTTGAAGTCTGTAGTCGTCATCGGCGGCGGAATCATCGGGCTCTGTTGCGCTTATTATTTGCAAAAAGATGGACACGAAGTTACTCTCCTGGATGAAGGGCCGGAAGATTCGCAAAACTGCTCGACTGGCAATTCCGGGCTGATCGTGCCGAGCCACTTCATCCCCTTAGCAAGCCCCGGAATGATTCAATACGGCTTGAGCCAAATGATGCATGATGGCTCGGCGTTTGGAGTGCGCTCTCCTTTTGATTCCGGATTCCTAAAATGGGCAAAGCTTTTTGCGATTGCCTGCAAGAGAAATAAGATTGATTTGCTTGCTCCGCTCCTGATGGATGCTCATTTGGCAAGCAAGGCGCTTTACTTGGAAATGGAGGGTGATTCAAATCAGGGATTTGCCGTTCGCCAAAATGGACTTTATATGCTGTGCCATTCCAATTTGGAAATGGAAGAAGAGGCGGAATCGTTGGCGTTCGCGGGCAAACTTGGAGTTGAATCTCGAATGGCAGATGCGAATGAAATTCAAAACCGTTTTCCAGGGATCTCGAGCCAAATTAAGGGTGGAGCTTATTTTCCAGGCGACGCCTCAATTGACCCTGACGTCACGATTGATTGGCTCCGGAATGAGTTAAAAACCAAAGTTGATTTCCGATTCCGTTCGCCTGTAAACGCATTCGACCTGAATGCTTCGAGAGTTCGATCCGTGATAACAGGAAATCGAAAAATTGCTGGAGATCAATTTATCATCGCTACAGGTTCATCTTTACAATCGAGTTGCAGAATGCTCAACGCATTCGTTCCGATTCAATCGGGCAAGGGGTATTCGATTACGCTCGAAGTGCCGAGCGGTGTCCCCACATCTTCGTGTATTGACGGCTCTGCCAGACTTGCGATAACTCCCATTGGAGGCAAAGTGAGGTTCGGAGGAACTATGGAGATTGGGGGATCCTTAGAAAGAGTGAATGAAGAGAGATTTGAAAAGATGAAATCCTCAATACAAACTCTATTCCCAGAATTGTCCCAACGAAGCATCGAAGAAGCTCCAATCTGGGGTGGGCTCCGACCGCTCTCCCCCGATGGTTTGCCGTACATTGGAAAACTCACGAAGTCGGACAATGTGCACATAGCTGGGGGTCACTCGATGATGGGAATGTCGCTTGGTCCGATTACCGGTAAGCTGATTTCCGAACAAATTTCGGGCGAAAATCCTTCGCTCAGCCTCGAAATATTCAACCCGAACCGATATGACTGAAACACTTGAAACAACTGGAAAAAACTACCTTGGGGCAACGCCAAGTGCCAGAGGAACAGAGCGATTTCAGGCAATTAACCCGAAAACTGGCTCGCAATTTGGTACTGAATTTCACATTGCTACAAACGCAGAAATTGAAAAAGCTTTAGCTCTGGCTAATGAAGCGTTTGAAAAATTTGGGACATCTGCCGGAACAAACAGAGCCGATTTTTTGCAAGCGATTGCATCAGAAATGGAGGCAAATACTCAAGTGATCGTTGAGCGTGCAAACTTAGAAACCGCACTTCCAATTCCTCGCCTTGAAGGAGAAATGAAAAGAACAACGGGCCAGTTGCGAATGTTTGCCGCTTTTATTCGAGACGATTCATGGGTGGATGCAAGAATCGAGACCGCACTTCCTGATCGAACGCCGATTCCCAAGCCAGATTTGAGGCGAATGCTTATTCCCATTGGCCCGATCGCAGTATTCGGTGCGAGCAACTTTCCGTTAGCGTATAGCGTGGCAGGAGGAGATACGGCTTCAGCTTTGGCTGCTGGATGCCCCGTAATTGTCAAGGCGCATCCAGCCCATCCTGGAACTTCTGAACTGGTTGCAAATTGTGCTTTGAAGGCGGCGAAAGCGACGAACCAACCAGATGGCGTTTTTTCGATGATTCATGGCGGGCCAGATCAGGGGATTGCCCTTGTGCAGCATCCCGACTTGAAAGGAGTTGGGTTTACAGGTTCGCTGAACGGTGGCAGGGCTC
This sequence comes from Armatimonadota bacterium, assembly GCA_031405735.1. Classification (GTDB taxonomy): domain Bacteria; phylum Armatimonadota; class Fimbriimonadia; order Fimbriimonadales; family Fimbriimonadaceae; genus JANNJE01. Next base: position 4,399 of record JANNJE010000369.1, read on the forward strand.
TTTTTGATGCTGCAAACTCTCGCCCGGTGCCAATTCCAGTTTTTGCAGAAATGGGAAGTGTGAACCCTGTTTTCATTCTGCCATCTGCATTTGAAAACGGAACAGAAGTTTTGGCAAAGGGTTATGTGGCTTCGCTAACGCTTGGGGTCGGACAGTTTTGTACGAATCCCGGAATTGTTGTGGCTTTAGAATCGGCGAAGTTGGTCGAGTGGGTGTCGCAGGTTCAAAACGAGATTATTGGTCAATCTGGAACCATGCTCACGCCAAACATCGGCAAGGCATATTGTGAAATTGTAGGGAAACTGAGTTCTCATCCTTCAGTCACTACAATTGTTGTTTCAAGTGAGCCAGGGAATCCATCTCTATTCAAATGCGAAGCAACTGCGTTTCTTGCAGACGACTCTTTGCAACGCGAAGTGTTTGGCCCATCCGGGCTGGTTGTGGTTTGCAAATCAGTTGATGAAATGCTGCAAGTTGCTAAATCTATGCATGGACAACTGACTGCGACGATTCACGCTCAACCGTCAGAAGTTCTTCGGGAACTCATCAGAATCCTGGAGCAAAGAGCGGGAAGGCTGATTTTCAATGGTTGGCCGACAGGAGTTGAAGTTTGCGCCGCAATGACGCATGGCGGACCCTATCCTGCTTCAACAGACTCTAGATTTTCCGCAGTTGGCGTTACGAGCATTGCGCGTTGGGTGAGACCAATTTCATATCAGAATTGGCCGAGTGGGCTATTGCCTTCCGAATTATGTTGAAAACACTAAGAAAATTTGCATGATTCGGCCTATATCGCTATAATCGGTGTATGCGTTCGATTGCACTTGCAGTTATTGCAATTGTTTTAGCCAGCTGTATTCCAATGGCACGAGATTTGCCAGATGAATCGAAGCTAACTGAAGCTGATAAGGCGTTAGCGACGGAGTTCTCAAGTGCAATTGATGCTACCGAATGGCTTATTGACACAAAGCACACCCTTAGAGGATTGCCAATGGACCGTACTTCTGAATTGTTGAAAACTCTTTTGGATGAAGGTGCAACCGAACTGAAAGTAAATCAGATCGTTCCGGATGCAAATGATCCGTCGTTTCAATCGGCTGGAATGCTCTATGTTAAGCTGCCACGCTCTGAAAAGGGTCGAAACGATGTTCTTAAGTTCGTAGGCAAGATAACGGGAATCGAAATGCAAGATAGGGGTCAAAGCGTTGTTGAAATCTCGCTAAACGGCGCTCAATGAAGATAGCGGGCAAATGCGGTTTCATTCAGTTCATGATAGGTAAATGTTAGTCGCGCTCACATTGGCGAGCATTTGTTCGCTCAAATTGGTTACAGAAATGCAAACTCCTGAACTTTCAATTGTGCCAAAGCCCGTTTCAATTAGAGTTCTTGGGGGAACGTTTGAAATTACGAGTGCGACTACAATCGCCGCTAAAAACGAAGCGATTCCTGTTGGACGGATTGCGAAAAGTGAATTGCAGCGAGTGACGGGATTTGAATTTCCGACTGGAATGTCGAGGTCTAAGGGAACTATTCAATTTCGCCTAGATCCGAAATTAGCTTCCAAACTGGGCAACGAAGGGTACATTCTGCGCGCTGAAGGAAATTCAGCAACCATTCGGGCAGCCAACGCGAACGGCCTCTATTATGGATTTCAAACCTTTCGACAATTGTTTGGAACCCAGCTATTTGAATCTAGAAAGGGCGCCTCCAAATTGACAATCCCAGCTGTCGAGATAGAGGACTACCCTCGGTTTTCTTGGCGTGGAGCGCACATGGACGTCGGTCGGCATTATCAACCGAAGGAGTTCATATTGAAGTTTCTCGACCTGATGGCAATGCACAAGCTGAACACTTTTCATTGGCACCTGACGGACGATCAAGGCTGGCGAATAGAGATCAAAAAGTATCCGAAACTTGCCAAGATAGGGTCAAAGCGCAAGGATTCGATGTTGGTTTACGATCCGCCGAAGTATTCGGGACAGCCGCATGAGGGTTATTATTCGCAAAACGAAGTTCGCGAAATCGTTGCTTACGCCAAAGACCGATTTATCACAGTTGTCCCCGAAATTGAAATGCCGGGACACGCGCAGGCGGCTATCGCAGCGTATCCTGAACTAGGAAATGGGAAAACAGAAATTGAAGTTTTGACCAAATGGGGTGTGAGTGAGAACGTCTTTAATGTAAAAGATTCCACCATCGAATTTCTGCAAAATGTACTGACGGAAGTTATGGGCCTTTTCGCCGGACAATTTATTCACATTGGCGGAGACGAATGTCCAAAGGCGCAATGGAAGGCAGATGCATTTGCGCAAGCAAAAATGGATGAGTTGGGAATCAAAGATGAGCACGGCTTGCAAAGTTGGTTTATTCAACAAATGGACCAGTTCTTAACTGCTAAAGGAAGAAGGCTAATCGGATGGTCTGAAATTTTGGAAGGAGGACTAGCTCAAGGTGCCGCGCTAATGGTGTGGCTCGGAAACGAGGGCGCAATGGAAGCCGTTTCGAGCGGCCATGATGTTGTAATGGCGCAGACGACTCATACATATCTTGACTATTACCAAGCTAAAGATCGAACCAATGAACCTCATGCAATTGGAGGCTTTTTGCCCATCGAGAAGGTGTACGAATACAATCCGATCTTGCCAACAATGAGTGTAAAGCAAGCGCAGCACGTACTTGGTTGCCAGTTTCAATTGTGGTCGGAGTACACTCCAAATCCTACTCAGATGGAATACATGGCGTTTCCGAGAGCATGTGCCCTAGCTGAGGTCGCTTGGACGCAGCAAGAGCAACGCAGTTGGCCGGATTTTCGTGCTCGACTAGGCAAGCACGTACTTAGACTGAAGGCCCTAGGTGTTAATTTCAGGGCGTTGGATTAGTGGGGATGGGGTTTGGGGTATAGGGTGTAGGGTTTGGGTTTTGGTTCACCACTAACCGACAACTGACAACTGACAGCTGGCAACTAAAAACCAACAACCAACAACTAACAACTAACAACTAACAACTAACAACTATCAACTAACAACTAACAACCGACAACTGCTAACCTATGATACAAAATCCTTCAACTTCGAACCAACTTGAATTGCCTGGAAATTATTACCTTCGGGATCAATGAAATCTAGAATGACACCACTAGGGGTTTGGTGATACTCACCACGAATGTGATCGCCAGCTAAGACTAGTATCTTCCGCAAATTTGCAAGATCGTCGGTTTCAATCCCAATAATTGCATTCTTAAATGGAATTACTGCAGGAGCTTCGTTTCCATCAAAAACAAGATGAATTCCAAGTCGGATGGTCCCCAATTTGAAATCGCTCCAATAAGGGCTGGTGTAGCCAGACTCAAGTTTCAAAACATCGCGAAAAAAAGCAACGCTCCGATCCATGTCGGTGGTTTGAACGATAACTGTGTGTGGACCGAGGATCATGGGTCGAGGTAATTGGGGTGTTGGGCGCAACGATTTTAGATTTTAGATTTTAGAATTTTGATTTTGGATTGCGGGGACGGATGTATCTTTAAGCGGGGACGATATTTTCAAACCTTGACCAATTTAGTCCTCACGAATTGCAGATCCCCAATCGAAAATCGAAAACCGATAATCGAAAATGGATCAACTTCCTGGATTCACCCGTTTCTCAAGCTCAGCAAGCTGCGATTCGATTTCCGAAGGTGGAGCTGCATCCGCAACCGGAGGCGCACCGCCTTCTCCAACCTGAACAACTTGTTCTTCGGAAGCCGTCGGAGCAGTTACACCGCCAGCGAGACGCTCTTCCAGCTTCTTAAGTTCTTCTTCGGCTTCATAGTCCATGGCTTTGTCTTCCATCGCCATGACCTTGCCCTGAATGCTTTCCGTGTACATTTCGTTTCGAGCCGATACTTCGGCTTGTGCGGTTTTGATTCGCTCTGCCGCAGCCCCAAAAGACTCGAACTGATTTTCAAAGGTAAGACCTTCAAGAGCTTTTGTAATGCTATTTTGAATCTGAGCTTGCTTCCATTGCGCTTTCATTGCAAGAGCTTCTGCGGTCTTCTTTCGAACCTCTTCTTCTTGGCGCTTGATGGCAACCTTTACTGCTTCTACAGCTTGAGCGGCTTGGTCATAAGAGCCTTGAAGCGTAGCGATGATCTGATCGTTCGTCATCTTTTCACGCAAGAATTGACGTGCCAAATCGCGATTCTCTTGTTTTAAAGCAGTCGTGGCTTGCTGTTCGTACTGAACAGATTTTTTCTTGGTATCGGCCAGCATCTGCTCGAGCCTGTTCTTTTGCGTTATGGCTTGAACTGCTTTTTCACGATTTGCGACAAGAGTTTCCTGCATATCGCGCCGTGCCTGATCCAGCATAATGTCCGGATCTTCAACCTTATCCATGAAGCGATTGAACAGCCCTTTGATCCAATTGAAAAATCTTCCCATTCGTTCTCCGAAATACGTTCCTACAAATTATACACGAGCGCCGAATTTCCCTTCAATTTAGCGCGAATCCAGGGTGATTCAACGCGAGTTTGTTCCGGGAGGTTGCGGAATTGTGATGATCGTCCCAAATCTGCTGGCAATTTGCTGAGAAAAGCCCAATTTCTTCCGAGAATTGAGATAGAGAAATTCTATGTCAGCAGTCCCAGCACCTCAATTCACCGTTGAACTTCAATTGAACGACGGAACAACGCTTGTAAATGCGAGC
>JANNJE010000370.1:0-4072 GCA_031405735.1 Armatimonadota bacterium
TAGCGACTCGATCAGGTTGCTCATTTCGCTTGACGTTCAAGCAACCGAAAATTTGAGTATTGGTGGCTGGTTTAATAGAGACACTCAACGCAACGATGCAGGCGGTAAGTTTCCGCCGTTTGAACGATACGAATTTACCGAGTTTCACGGAACCTACACGATTGGCCGAACAGACACGATGTCTTACGGTATTACTGTTGGAAATCTTCGCGAAACTAGCGACGTCGGTTGGAACGCAAATTGGATTGAAGTAATCCTTCAGGGCGCACTTAATATTGGACCTTCAGAGGATCCTAGTAAAGTGAGTCTCGGAGCTTCTTTTGGAAAAGGATTTGCAACTAGCGACGCAGGCGACTGCGTGTTCTACAGCCTTGCAGGCCAATATCGCTTGAATCAAAAAATGGATATTGCTGCTAGCATTTGGGTACAGGACGTAGATGCATCCCCCGACCTTATCGCAAGCAAAATTGTGAGATGGGTCATCGGCATTAACTTTAGAATGTAGGCCAGCCGAAGCCAAAAAGAAAATAGGGCCATATCAATGGCTCTATTTTTTCGCCTCGAAGAGGTGCCGGAAATCGTCCAATTCTAATGTACAGACGCTCCGCAATATCCACAGCTAACCGCATCCGCCACCGGAGTCGTTTTTTTGCATTTTTCGTCATTGCAGATCGAAAAAGTTCGAGTTCCACTCAACTTTTGATACGGTACTGAAGTATCTTTGCCAGCGTTAGGAACAACTTCTTCTGGATTTCGCGACAAATACCACCCCTTGTAAACGATGGTACGCACTCCGACTTTCCCAGGAACTAACTTAGTCTCGCCAACCCGTAGCTCAGGGGTCCTTCCTGGATAAGCAGTTTTCAAAGTGTTCGGAATCTTGCCTGGCACATCTTGGTTTCGAGTGTATGGTGGAAGGAGTTTGGCCGAATCTAAGCCGTACCATGCACCAGCCAAACCAACTATAACGAAAGCAGCAACAAGCACTTTTGAAGTCTTGCGCTTTACTTTGGCTGGTGCAGTAGTTCCATACACCTTCTGTTTGGTAGGTTCAATTACCTTTAGTGATTCAACAGGCGGAGGTGTTTTCTTTTGGTTCGAGTTTTGAAGTTCCTTGAGAGCCCATTTCAATCCTTCCTGCATATCTACGGCAGATTGAAACCGCTTGGCTGGCGACTTTTCCAAGGCTCTCATTACTACAGCCCTGAGCTTTCCGGGAACGTCCGATGGAAGTTTAGGAACGGGAGTATCAAGATGCATCCTGCATACAGCAATAGGAGTCTCTGCCTTAAATGGAACTTCGCCAGTCAGGAGCTGATAGAGAACAATTCCGGTTGAATAGATGTCCGATTGCGGGCCGATTGGCTTGCCTTCCGCCTGCTCCGGGCTCATATAGGCGGGAGTCCCAACCATTTTGCCGACATGAGTTACGGTTGAAAGCATCTCGTTTCGGGCAATGCCAAAATCGAGCAATTTGACATCGCCATTTAAGCAGAGCCGAATATTCCCGGGCTTAATATCGCGATGCCGCACACCGCGCTCGTGTAAGACTTGCAGTGCCGAAAGCACATCGTGACAAATCGAGATCGCACGTTCAAGTGGCGCAGGACCATCTTTCAATTTATCATCGAGTGAAATGCCGTCCAAAAACTCCATGACAAAGTAAGGGGTGTTGTCGGCAGTCGTACCGGTATCAAACACTTGGACAATATTTGGATGATTCAGTTGAGCAAGAATTCTGGCTTCTCTCAAAAACCTTTCTACGCAAACCTCGTCATGGATCAATGTGGGATCCATAAACTTGATGGCAACTTCTCGTCGCAAGCCAAGGTGGCGAGCACGAAATACATGCCCCATCCCACCCTGAGCAATTTTGCCCAAGATTTCGTAATTTGGCAGTTCAATATTGTCGTGTGTAAGCATTGTTTGCCGCCCCGATGACAAAACTTAACAGTCTATTGTAATGCATTTATCGTTTCATTGTCAAAATGCAGATGAGGTCTTGAGTTCCTCGCCTTGATTGATAGGCTATTCTACGACCATCCAAAGCCCACGAAGCATTTGAATCTGTACCCTCTCCAAAAGTAATCTGAATTGGCTTCCCGTTACCGTCAGCACTCATCACATATAGTTTGAAAACAGATGTCCGCTCTCGATCCGATTCAAAGACAATTTGTTTGCCATCTGGCGACCAACTGGGTTGCTGGTCGCAATTCGAATCATTTGTCAGCCTCTTCAAATTCGTTCCATTTGAGTCTATAACGTAAATTTCATTGTTTCCATCTTTTGAGGATGTGAATGCAATTTTCGTACCGCTCGGTGACAACTTCGGCCCAAAATTTGTGCCAGGAAGTGTAGTAACTTGTTCAACGACTCTACTGCCCATTTTCATCAGAAATATCGAGCTCGAAGACACATCGCCGCTATCGAATGCGATAGAATTCGACGACTTATTCCAATCAAATGTAGCAGTAAATAGCGATTTGCCAATATCTAGCGGTATTGCTGGTTTATTTGGACCATTAACGATTTCAATTCCGTACCCATCGCTTTTCGGTTTTGCAAATGCCACCTCATCTTCCCCTGTGCCCCAAACGGGTCCCAGTGCACCGCTACCGACCCTCTTGTCCGATACGCGAACGGACGAATGATCTCCAGAGACATTTGCATAAAATATAGCATACGCATTATCACTTGGGTCGAGAGCCGTAAAAGCAATTCTATTCCCATTTAGAGACCAATTAGGCGACCAATTAGTTGAATATCCCGTCTCCAAAACTTTCAATTCCCCTTGGGCTGAAGGTTTCGTTGGAAAAAATCCGCATACGGAACAATTAACGGGAACACTAAGAGAGTTGAGGCTCCCACATTTCGCGCACTTTTCACGCTGTACCAGACTTCTCGAATTCGATGAAGCCAGGGAAGATGGAGCCAATATGGTATCAATTACGATCAGAACGGTTGCAATTACGAAACTAGTCATGTTAAATTAGCTTTTTGAGTTTTATCGAAGTTCGTCCATTTGCTTCCGTACAATAAACAACAACCCCTTCCGAATGATTGATCGAAAAGTTTCTGATAGCTTCTGACGATTCGACGAGAGCTGATTGTTGTCCAGAAATTGGATCAACTGCAAACACGGCATATCCATTGTTGCCTTTAGCCGCAAAGTAGACTTTCTTCGTTACTTGCGACCACTGTAATTGAGTAGGAGTATCTGACACAATGTTGCCAACCGGGACGGTCACCTTCTTCACTAAGTCAATAGTGGCTAGGCGACAACCTTCTTTGGTTTCTGTCCAAAACACAATAGATTGTCCATTTAGACACCATGTTGGAAACCACTCGTTTGAAGTGCTATTTGTCAAGTTTTCCCAAAGAATGCCGCTTGTATCGAAAAGAAATACTTCTGAATTTCCTGTTGAATCCGAGAGGCAGCAAAGTTTGGTACCACCATCACTCCAAGAAAAATCCCATTGGTTCCCCATTGCGGCGGTAAGATTTACTATTTTCCCTTCCGTAGAAATCGAATAAATGTCGAGGTCACCTTCAATGGCCTGATCAGATATGAAAGCAACAGCCTTGCCGTTCGGTGCAACTTTTGCACCCCATGAATTTGAGGGTCCACTCGTGATTTCTCTTACCGTCGAACCGTTAGCACTTGCCAAACCAATTTGAAATCTTCCGTTCTTAACAGTCGTAAAATAGATTCCGTCGCTCAAAGATTCTGAAATAGGAAAAATCGAATTCGTGCTCAATAAGTAGCTTTTGTTGCCGTTAAATGGAACAGCATACAATTGAGGGCCATTAGACGACACTAGTTGTACGATCAATAGTTCGCCACCGAATTGAAACGAGGCAAACTCTGCTGTTCCTGCTTCATTCATAGAATTAAGTTCGGCTTCAAACTTTTCCAATGTTGACTTTTCTGCACTGATAGGATTTCCAGGATTGGGGTTTAGAGTATCCTTAGTCCCTCTCAAAGTGACCTGATGTTGAGGCTTTACTATGACGGTATTCCTTCCCGTGTATTGACTCTTCTGTTCAACTCCATCAACAATCTCAATCTCGT
>JANNJE010000371.1:0-1465 GCA_031405735.1 Armatimonadota bacterium
ATAAAGAGCACTGCAAGCACCCTGAAATCTGAAGGTGCATTTGGGGTTCTTGATGATCGCCTTGCTGGATTCGCGGTTCAAGCTTTAACAGAAAATCACCTTAATGCAGACTCATTTTGGGAATTGGTCCACCAAAGCGGAGTTGCGCGGGCCGAGTTCGATGGTAAATGGCTTATGATACACCCCTTGGAGCACTTCGCAACTGAACGGCGGAGACTGAACCGTAGCTCTCTCAAACGGTATGTGAACGCCATTCGAAACGAGGAGGCCTATTCGATTCGAGAAAATGGAGTCTTGCGCGCGAATACTGGGTATCAAGCATTGGGGGAGCCGCTTTTTCGAGCCGTACTTCGTGCCTTTGGCGCAGAAGAATCTTTTGATTCTGTAAGGGGTTTTTCGGATATAGCACTGGAGCTAATTGGCCGATTAAGCGAAAATCAGTGGAACGATCTTCAAAATGGCAAGGAGATAAAGTTCCTCCATTTGGCACCTCTAGCGAAAGTATCGCTTTCAAACTGGATAAGCAACACAATTCGATCTTGTGAAAGGCCACCCGGCACGGAGACCACGATTCCGGATCAGAAATTGACTGGGTCGGAACTGGAAAATTTGGACAAGCTCGAAAATACGATTCTTCGCTTGAATCCCAGTAATGCCTCGCTATTCAAAATGTCTACCTGCCCTGCTGAGTTTAAGAAGTATTTCCCTTATGTTCCATTGGATGTCAGCTGGTTTCAAGAAAGAATACAGCAAATGCTTGACGGCAAAGCAATATTTTCAACCAAAGAACTAGATGTCATTGATGGGCAGTTAGGAGTTGGCACCGACAATATCATGACGGCTACATTGCCGTCGGGTGCATTTGCTTCGGCTCGATTTCGTGGGAAACCAATTTGGCAGGCTGAGAAGGTCAAACTTTCTACATTAGCGAAAAACTGACTTGGCAAGCCAACAAACCGACAACCAACAACACCAAATGCACCCCGCCGCTTGACAATTCCATCCCAATAAGACTAGTATATGTTTGTTACCCTTTTGGGTTCGATAGGAACTTGTTATGATCAATCGAGTTGTTCTCGTTGGACGTTTGACCCGCGACCCAGAATTGCGGACTACCACTACCGGAAAAAGCGTGTGCGATTTTTCCATCGCTGTGCAAAAGCGAATGAAGCCGCAAGACGGTTCGGCAGATGCCGATTTCTTTCGCGTGAATGCTTGGGGCTCAACCGCCGAATACGTCGCGAATTACCTTCACAAGGGCCGATTAGTTGCGGTTGACGGAAGGCTACAGTCTCGCAAATACACAGCCAATGATGGAACGAATCGGGAAGTCATTGAGGTTGTTGCAGACTCGGTTCAAGGGCTAGACCGGCCAAGAGACGATGACAGCGGCGCCTCACAAGGCGCACCAGCAACGGCGGCCGTCGGCGCGGCACCTGCGGCGGACGAATACGATCCATTTGCC
>JANNJE010000372.1:0-9298 GCA_031405735.1 Armatimonadota bacterium
CGCATTTATTGTCAGGTGAAAATCGCCGCTACGGATTACCCGCCAGAATCTGTAATCGCCGCTGTTTCTCTTCTGTGTTTCCAAAGCCATCGAAAGCGAAGATCGCGCAATATTGCCTCGACTGAGCATGGCAATGAACGGCATTGCCCTGTCGCAGGCCTGTGCCATTGTAAGTTCCCCTGAACGCACAGGAGTTGAATGGTCTTCCAGTATTTGCGCTCGAACGACATGAGTAGTGCATATTGCTGCTAAAGCAAAGATAATTGTTAAGTTTTTCATATTGATCGGTACCATTTGTTAGGGGCGTCACTGCCATCTGGTGTGTAGACGCGCTTAAGTCGTGCATTAAAATCACCGTAAACGTGCATGAAGTCTGTCGGGTCATCACCGCCATTCGAGCCTTCATAAGCTTCATAAGCAATGTCTCGTGCAATTGCTACAATTCGACCATTGGCTAATGCTCCCCAAAAAGCTGTATGAACTGCGCCTGCATTTCCATTTGTCTCAAAAGAAATGGCAAACCCCACACATGCCTGATCTTCGGGGTATTCAGAAGTTCCGACGTAAACATTTCCATATGGATATAACGTTCCTTCCGCAAACTGGTTATCGGCAGCTGTCTGACAACCAGACATAAATGCGATATTGATAGGTGGCAGCCCTGTGCTATTAAACGGCGGTAGTCCGATTCCATTAGCTTCAATACGATTTGTCAAAAGACCAATGGAATCTGCTGGAGCACCAGTTGGTACGGTAGTTCCGTAGATGTTCTTAATGGTGACAGGTTGCCCCCAATACTGCAGCCAAAGATCATTTGTATCACTGTTCATAAATGTTGAATTTGAATGGCTATTAATTAACAGAACATTGCATTCCTTCGCATATGGGTAAAGGTCCAATGCACTCCAACCCAATGATGTCTCCTGCTTACGTATCTGATAAGACATTGCCAGCAAACTGGCTCTAGCGGGAGGCAGTGCCCGATATTGTTCTTCTGGTCCACCAGGAATCACAAACTGACCTGCAGAATTCTTATAGATATATGCAACTTCAAAATCGTACCTTCCGTAAAGTGTTGCCCAGTTCTTGTTCGGAGCATCGTTGCCAGGGTCATCTATATCGCTATCATAGAATCTGCCAAAATTATCATGCCCAGTAAATCGCACGTGGATAATTGAATTAGCAGCAAAACGTGATGAGTCGAACATCACCGCCAAGCTAAGGGGATAGTTTATTTGATCTTCTGGGCCCCTTGTCCATGATCTCACCAGCTCGCCGCCCACATAGAGTTGAGTATCAACAATACTGACCGAACCGGAGCTACCAACTGGAGGCGGATAGGGATAAATTTCTCCCATTGCCCTATAATTGGTGCCCGAAAAGTAATTCGGCATTGGAGCCTGATAAGCTGGCACATGTGCTCCCGATTGGGCAAAACCTGGAGTTGCTAAGGCAAGCAGTGAACCAAGAGTCAGAAAGAGACAATTTACTTGACCAAATAATTTCGTCATGAATCAAGCAAATCACAACAGTTGAAAAACAAATACAGACATTTCGATAAAGTTTGGGAATAGTAGTTGGCTAAGTTACTTCGCCATCGCAAGCTGAATCAAATCTCTTGGCGGTTTGAAGTTCACATCTTCCCGAATCGTCTCAAGCACTTCTACTGGAACCCTGCTCAAGCCCAAACCCCATCACAACCTAGTCCCCCGTCATCTCTACCGTCCCAGGTGGGAGATCAACCTTTTTTTGCCAGCTCTTCCAGTACTCGGGGTCTTCGATTTCCAGCGCGGCGGCGGTGAGGCGGAGCGGGCGATAGGTATCGAGCATTACTGCAAGCTCTTCGGTTCTGGTGGCGGTCATCGAGGCTTCCACCGCCCCAGGCTGGGGGCCGTGGGGAATTCCGAGCGGGTGCAGCGTGATCGAGCCTTCTTCGATCCCTTTTCGCGATCCGAATTTGTCGTTGCAATAATACAAAACCTCGTCGGAATCTACGTTCGAATGGTTGTAGGGAACCTTGATGGCATCGGGATAATAGTCGAGCATCCTCGGGCAGAACGAGCAGATGACAAACCCTTGGCCCTGGAAAGTTTGGTGGATGGGCGGAGGCATGTGGATGGCGCCTGTGATCGGCTGAAAATCCATGATATTGAACGTGTACGGGTAGCAATAGCCATCCCATCCCACGATATCGAGCACGTTGAACGGATAGGTGTAGAGCGTGTGCCGGAACCGCGTGCGGATCATGACTTTGGTCTCTTCGGCTTTGTCAATCACCTTTAGCTCGGTTGGCGGATGGAAATCGCGCTCTTTGTAGGGAGCATGCTCCAAGCATTGCCCGTATTCGTTGCGATACCGGCGCGGAATGGACACCGGCCCATAGCTGACAATGGCGAGCATGTGGACGTTCAACTGGTCGAAATTGAGCTTGTAATACGTTCCCTTTGGAATGATGATGTAATCGCCCTTTTTGAATCTCAGCGTGCCGAACATCGAATCCATGGTTCCGGTGCCATCGTGCATGTAGAGGATTTCATCGCCATCTGAATTCTTATAAAACCACTGCATCTGCTGCGCGACGTACACCTGGTTCCATTCGCAATCGTTATTCCCCATGAGGCAGATTCGTCCGGTTACAGCGCAACCTTTCGGGGCGGCCCTTTTGGTCTTTAGGTGGCGATGGCGTAGCGGTTCGTCTTCAAGGAATTCGGGCTTGATACTTCCGAAATCTTCCCACGAGCTGACTAAGGTCGGCAAGTTGATATGGTAGAGCGTGGACATCGGGCCGCTGAAGCCTTCGGTTCCAAAAAGCTCTTCGGCGTACATGCCGCCGTCAGGTTTTCGGAAGGCGATGTGATGTTTTTTTGGGACTTTTCCAAGTGTGTGGTATCGGGGCATTGTTTTCTCAGTTTACAATGCTGGGTTGGGTGTGTGCCATGTTGGGAGTCTGTCTTACGCAGTGGCGCTTTTTTGTTTCTCGCAAAGGTGTTATTTTCGTTTGACTGCGAGTGTTCGGCTGGTTCCAACTCAGTATTGTCTCACGCAACGGTCGCCACGGATCGCAACGCTATCGTTGCGTACCTTTGCGTCCATTGCGAGACATGAAATGTCGAAAAGAAAGTTTAGCTCCGCGCTCCATTTCGCGCCATTTGTGTATTCTCTTCACATGTACCACTTGATACGGAATTGGCATAAGTGGATCGGCATCGTAATCTCCCTGATTCTGTGCTCCATTGCCGTTACTGGATTTCTGTTGGCGACCAAAGGAACATTTGGTTGGATTCGCCCTCCAGAAGCAAAGGCAAGCGAAAAGCGATCAGACTTGCTAGCAAACGCCGTTTCTTTAGAAGTGGTTTTAGGTTCGGTTTTAGCTCTGAATCTTGCGGAAATCAAAGATGTTGGCGATATTGACCGAATTGATTACCGCCCAAAATCTCATATCTACAAAGTGGTGAGCAAGGAAGGCTATAAGGAAGTTCAAGTTGACGCTGCAACAGGAAAAGTGCTTCAAGTTGCAATCCGAAACGATCAGCTTGCCGAGGACATACATGATCTTTCGTTTTTTAGCGATGCAATCAAGGATTTCGGGTTGCCTGTTGTGGCAGTTGGGCTACTCTTGATGGCTTCTTCGGGGATTGCGATTTTCTTTGTTCCCGTGATTCGAAGGGCGAGATTTAGGAGATCGGGGAAAATGCCTGAAAAATCACCCTAAAGAAGTGAGGAGAATGTGCCGTAATTCATATCAGAGACATTGTCTCAGATAGAAAAAGGCACGACGGGGGCGACCCCGATCACGCAAAGCCTACGGATGTTTTGATAATCGGTTGCGATTGATAAATCAAAAGATGGCCGGGTTGCCTGTCGGAAGGAATGGAGAAAACCATGCAAGTATCCGACATTGAAATACAGAAAATTCTCACGCATCGCGTCGAGATCATCGCTGAAATTGATTCCCTATTAGAAGGGATCAACGAGCCTGAATTCGAGATTACTGACGAATTGGTTCAAGCTGTCACCAAAAGGGTCATTGAAATGCCAGATCGTCAAGATCGTATTGATGAATTGAAGTCCAAGATTGAATCGGGGCAATACAACCCGACTTCAGCCGAGATTGTGGATTCTATGATTCGGCGAACCATCGCCGATTCAGTGCGCTAGTTCTTCTGCCCATCTAACCTTTGGTTGGGTGGGCACATTTGCGCCCCGCATCCACTCTTCGTTTACGACGCCTAAGTACCACTGGCCGACAGTTTCTGAGGCTGTTTCGTGCCAATCGTACAAATAGCCTTTCACAAGGTCGTCTCGTTGCAAGGCTGTTGTGAGTTTGTGCGTGGGCAACCAAATCTCGCCCAAAACAGGATAAAACTCGCCCGGCATTGGGGCAAGCATAAACCGATAGTCGTCCGTGACATCTACGACGACCACTTTAGTGAGATTCCATTCCCACAATTCACCGCAAAGTTCGGCCATGGTCGGGTTCGCTCCTTAGCGAATACAGACGCAGCACTGCGGCGATTCGCCTCAAAGTCAGTGTTCGTCAACGTGCAATTTCGGATTTAGATCTGGTTTGAGTTCGACCGGCTGTCGAAATGCGCCTTCGATTTCTTCTTTTATGCTGAGCTTCGGTAGGTCGTGAATCGAGTCGCTAGCAGATAGAAATGGAAGCAAAACGGTAACTCTTCGGTTCATAAAACTATACGGATCGTCAGGAACTTTTAACATCGTATCGCCTTTGCCAGTCACTTCGACATACTGGTTTAACGGAACTCCGAATCGGCTCAAGACTCTTCGAAGTTCACGCGCACGATCAACAGACAAGTCCCAGTTGGTATAAATACCGCCAGCATAGGGTTCGGCGTCCGTGTGCCCTTCAACGATGATGCTTCGCTTCGACTTTGCCAGGATCGGTGCAACTTTACCAATGAGTTGCTCGGCTAATGGACGGATATGATAATCGCCCGAAAGGAAAAATACAGATCCTGCCGCTTCTACAAATTCAAGCCTTAAGCCCTTTTCAGTAACTGTGATTTCAACATGCTTCAGCAGTGCGCTCAATTCATTGCTGCCTTTTGCGCTTTCTTTAAGTTCCTTCTCAATTTCTTCTGCAAGTTTGGCAAGCGATTCTTCGTCGCGCTTGTGGTCTAGCTGCTTTTCTCCCGCGCTGCCGTTGCCTTTTACGTCCTTTGGCTTTGGAGAACCCGGCATCGGAAAAACCGTTTGAGACTTTGGCGGGCTTTTGAGCATTCCAAATGGGTCATTGAAATAGCCTTGAATCATAGATTTTTTCTCAGGCTCCATCCCCATAATCCACATAACCATAAAGAAAGCCATCATCGCTGTCACAAAGTCGGCATACGCTACCTTCCAAGAACCGCCATGGTGCCCGGCCGCCATGACTTTTTTCTTCTTTATGATTATGGGTGTGCCGTCTGCCATTTTGTCCTCTTCGTTTTTGGTTGTTGGTTTTTGGTTGTCAGTTTTTGGTTGCTGGTTGTTGGTTGTTGGTTAGCTGAGTCCAATCCAAAATCCAAAATCCACAATCCAAAATTCCTCCGCTTTACGCCGCTTGTTTTTCCTTCACCGAAGTTTCCATTTCCGCAAATCCTGGTCGTACGCTTGGATCAATATTACGCCTTGAGAATTCAACGCAGGTAATTGGTGATTCGCCTCGTGCGAAGGAAAACAGTGCAAATCGTATGCAATTTAGATAGTGCGCTTCGCTGTTAAGTCGTGCCGTCATGGCTGATGCCATCGGCCCCAATACTCCGTAGCACAAGAGAATCCCAAGAAAAGTGCCGACTAGTGCCGCAGCAACAGACTGGCCAATGGCGGCGGCATCGCCGCCGATCTTACCCATCGTGATAATAACTCCAAGAACGGCAGCTACGATGCCAAAGCCCGGCATTGCGTCGCCGATAGTTTGAACGGCATGAGCGGGAATATGCGCCTCAGCGTGGGCAGTTTCTAAGTCCATTTCCATCATTTCAGAAAGGTCATGAGGGCCCACAGCACCCGTAAGAATTACTTTCATCGTGTCGCAAAAGAAGTTTTGAGCGTGGTGGTTGTTTAAGAACGATGGATAGTTCTTGATAATTGACGAATCATTCGGTTTTTCAATATGAGATTCGAGCCCAAGCAAGCCCTCTTTTCTCGCCACGTTGAATAGCTGATACATCATCTTGAGCAGGTCTAGGTAGGCCTCTTTTGTAAACGGATCGGGCTTCAAGAGACCCTGAGTTGACTTGATCGTAGCCTGAAATCCCTTCATTCCGTTAGCGGCGAGCAACGAACCAATTCCTGCTCCGATTAGAATGATGAATTCGTTGATCTGAATCAATACGCCGATCTGGCCGCCATGCATCATGTAGCCCAGCAGAGTCGCCCCTAGTACAATCCCGATTCCGATGATCGTAAACATTGATTCCTTCAAACTCCCAAAAACGCTCAGGCCACAAAATGGCTCGCTAAATTACTTGTTCCACAATTTCCCCGTAAATATCCAGACTTTTCCCCAAGTTTCGAATTTGGTTCGTTGGTTGCGCCACAATGAGATTATTGGCACCGCGAGATCAGTTTCTTTCGTCCACAGTTCCTAACAATGAGTATCGTTTCCCACCTGGATCAGCCTAGAGTCAAGTTGCTTGACGCTCATACCGTGAATCAAATTGCGGCGGGCGAGGTTGTCGAACGCCCTTCTTCGGTGGTAAAAGAGTTGGTCGAGAACGCCATTGATTCCGGTGCGCTTCGAATCACGGTTCAATTGACAGATTCAGGTCGGGAAATGATTTTGGTGTCGGATGACGGATGTGGAATGTCTCGCGAGGACTGCATTTCTTCTTTGCAAAGACACGCTACTTCTAAAATTGCGAGCCTCGATGACCTGTTGGGAGCTTCAACTTTAGGCTTCCGAGGCGAAGCGTTGCCTTCGATTGCATCCGTTTCAAGGATGACTCTAAGTTCTGCGATGGAACCGGGTTCGCGGACAAAGCTCATTATCGAAGGCGGAGAATTGATTTCCGTCGGCAATGAACCAGGACCCCAAGGCACAACGATTTCTGTTGAAGACCTCTTTTACAACACCCCCGCACGGTTGAAATTCCTCAAGTCACAGTCAACTGAGCTTGGTCAATGCCTCGAAATTGTTCAAAAATATGCAATTGCTTATCCCGGCATCGCCTTTACTGCTTCTCACAATGGGCAGGAAGTTCTATCAACTTCGGGTTCTGGCCAGCTCGATGAAGCGCTGTCTGGCATTTGGAGCCGCGAAGTCGTGCGTTCGCTTGTTGAGGTAGAAAACGAGATTGCCGGAATTAGGGTTCGAGGATTTGTTGCCCCGCCCCATTTCACGAAACCGACCCGGGCGATGCAACTGATTTATGTAAACGGTCGGCCGGTAAAAAATCGAACACTTATGGCCGCATTAGATCAGGCATATCGTTCGTTAACTCCTGAGCGAAGGTTTCCAGTGGCAGTTTTACTATTGGAAATTGAGCCTTCAAGGATAGACGTAAATGTTTCACCTACAAAGACCGAGGTCAAATTTGCTCAGGATGGGGCAGCGTTCGACGCGATTCGGTATGCAGTAAAGCAATCATTGCTTGATTCAGGCATGATTCCTAGTGCCGAAGCGATCGCAGTAGTCAATGCTGCATTAGCTGAGTCTGGTTCGTTGGGTTTCGGTCCAATTGGTTCAAGCGGCGAGCTTTCATTTCTTGCACAGTCACCAATTCACAGCTATCCAACAGAAACAGGCAATCCAGTTTTTGCAGTTCCAGCCATTTCGCATGAATCGTCTCCGGCTGCCTCGTTAGATACGGCGCGTTACCCATTTGCAACTCTGCTCGACGGGCTAAAAGTATTAGGACAAATACTAAGAACATTCATCATTGCTGAGAATCGCGGTGGGTTGGTGATTATTGACCAGCATGTGGCTCACGAGCGGGTTCTTTATGAGTACTTGTGCGGGCTGAAGGGACCCACTGCCATTGAGATTCAGCGATTATTGCTTCCTGAGACTTTGCACTTGGACAAAAGATCGGCGATGCTTTTGACAGATAAGCTGGACGCTATTCGAGAAGTTGGTTTTGAAATCGAGCCATTTGGCGGTGAGTCTTTTGTTGTACGGGCTGCTCCAGCTGCACTTCGTGGGAAAAATCCGCTAAAAGTGCTTCAGGATTTGGCAGATGAACTAGTCGAATCAACTGTCAATAAGAAGCTCACTCCAACCCGAGAATCAATTTGGATTATGGCTTCGTGCAAAATGGCGATCAAGGCAGGCGATCCACTTTCAATTCCAGAAATGGAAAAACTTATTCTTAACTTAGCTGAAACTGAGAACCCATATCTTTGCCCGCATGGTAGGCCAATTACTGTTACTCTTGGAGTGAACGATTTGCTTAGGAAGTTTGGAAGAATTTAATTTATGGGTTATGGGGTATGGGGTATGGGGGTCATTGGGATTTTCGATTTTCGATTTTCGATTTACGATTTTTGATTGTGGATTGCATTCTCTCGCTAACTGATAACCAACAACCAACAACCAAAACCAACATGGAATTCACAACTTGACTATCCTCGGAATTGACCCCGGCATAGAGCGAATAGGATGGGCATGTATTCGTCGCGAAGGATCAAAGTTAATCGCTATAGAATATGGATTGATTCAGACCCCACGCATCGCAATACCTGATAGACTAAAGTTGATTCATGATCAAGTGATCGAACTCATAGACCGATTGAATCCGGATGCACTAGCAACGGAACGCCAGCTATTTGCAGCTAACAAAACAACTGCATTAGATGTTGCAAAGGCTCTAGGAGTAATTTTACTATCTGCGGCTGATCGAGGGATAAGTTGGGCCGAATACACTCCCCCACAAATCAAGCTCTCTGTGGTTGGCGTTGGAAGAGCCGAAAAGCACCAAGTTCAATTCATGGTAACTCGGTTGCTTGGGTTGAAAGAGCCTCCAAAACCGGACGACGTTTCAGACGCCTTGGCAATCGCAATTTGCCATGCGCTGCAGAGTCGAATTTCTACAAAATAGCTAGGCAGCTGATTCGAGCAGTTGCGAAAACATGTTTTGGAATACGATGATGTAATGAATAAACAGCGGACTGTGGTTTATGGCAAACGCAAAGCGATCCTTGATCGTAAGGAAGCTTTGTCGGATGAAATCTCCCAAATGTTGGAGAATGAAATTACAAACATCGTAAACTTTAGCTTGCAGCAAGAAGGAGCAGATTCCCATAAAGTGTTCCACGAAGTTGGCGCAATTTTGCCTATGAATCATGACACCGA
>JANNJE010000373.1:0-8815 GCA_031405735.1 Armatimonadota bacterium
GGGCCCTGCTACCATCAACCAGGTCAATGACCCGAACCGAATTCTGTACCCATTGAAAAGAGTCGGTGAAAGAGGAGCGGGCAAATGGGAGCGAACTAGCTGGGATGAGGTTCTGGATACATTTGCGGCAAAGATTCGGGCGGCGATTGTTGAAGACCGGCGAACCGAAATCATGTACCACGTCGGGCGACCGGGAGAAGATGGATATGTCAACCGCGTTCTGCAAAGTTGGGGAGTGGATTCCCACAATTCGCACACCAATGTCTGCTCGTCAGGGGCTCGGGTGGGCTACGCTCTTTGGGCTGGGGCCGACCGACCGTCGCCTGACCATGCGAACGCGAAATTCATGCTGTTGCTGTCTTCGCATTTGGAGACCGGGCACTATTTCAACCCTCATGCTCAGCGGATTATCGAAGGCAAGACATCTGGCGCGAAGATTTGTGTGATTGACGTACGGCATTCGAACACGGCTTCAAAAGCCGACTGGTGGCTTGCTCCTTGGCCAGGAACCGAGGCGATGCTACTTCTCTCAATAGCAAAAATCCTGCTTGATGAGGGGCTTTACAATCGTGAGTTCATGGAAAAGTGGGTGAACTGGGAAAGCACGTTAGAGCATCTCGGCACCCTCACCCCCTTACCCCCTCTCCCTTCAAAGAAAGGAGAGGGGGGATTTGACGACTTCATCTCAAGACTGAAGGAGCATTACGCCTTTGCCACGCCCGAGACTGCCGCCGAAGAGTGCGGAGTGGACGCCGCTTCCATCAGGGAGATCGCTCTTGAGATTGCCAGGGCCGGAACTGCGCTTTCCACCCACGTTTGGCGAAATGCGGCAGCCGGGAACTTGGGCGGCTGGCAGGTTTCCAGGTGCCTAGAATTCATCGTGGTGCTCATGGGAGCGGTTGGAACGGAAGGCGGGACGAACCTGAATTCCGACAACAAATTTGTCCCGCCAACTTTTCTAAAGCCCCCTCCACAAGACGTGTGGAGCGAGCTACTTTATCCACTAGAGTATCCGTTGGCATTCCACGAAATGTCCTACTTGCTGCCACATTTCCTGATTGAAGGAAGAGGGAAGTTAGCAGCTTATTTCACGAGAGTTTACAACCCGGTATGGACGAATCCGGACGGCATGATGTGGGAACAAGTGCTAAAAGACGAGTCCAAAATCGAACTTCACGCCGCCTTAACTCCGGTTTGGAGCGAGACCGCGCAATATGCTGACTACGTGTTGCCGATGGGCAACGGCGCGGAGCGATACGACTTAATGAGCCAGGAAACTCATGCGGCAAAATGGATCGGATTCCGGCAACCCGTTCAGCGCGTGGCGAGAGAGCGAAACGGCGAAACTTTTGAATTCACGTATGAGGCGAATCCGGGCGAGGTTTGGGAAGAAACCGAGTTTTGGATCGAGCTTTCGTGGAGAATTGATCCAGACGGTTCCCTCGGCATCCACAAGTTCTACGAATCGCCCTATCGCCCAGGCGAAAAGATCAAGATTCAGGAGTATTACCGCTGGATCTTTGAGAATTCAGTGCCAGGATTGCCCGAAGCAGCCTCGGAAAAAGGACTCACTCCCTACGAATACATGAGTCGCTACGGCGCGTTTTTGGTGACGGACGAAGCCTACGGCGTTTATGAAGAGCATGGGTTCAAGACTCCATCTAAAAAGCTGGAGCTTCACAGTCAAACGATGGAAGATTGGGGCTGGGAAGACCAGACCATGCCAGGATACATCCCAAGCCACGTTCACCGAAACGAAATGAAGCCAGGCGAATTTGAATTTGTACTCGTACCAACGTTCCGCCTCCCAACATTGGTTCACACGCGCTCGGCAAACTCGAAATGGCTGTACGAATTGAGCAACTCGAATCCAGTTTGGATTCATCCTACGGATGCACAAAGGCTGGGAATCGAAACAGGAGACTTGGTTCGGGTTTCTACTCGAATCGGGCATTATGTGAACAAAGCTTGGGTGACGGAGGGGATGCGACCGGGAATCATCGCTTGCTCGCATCATCTAGGCAGATGGCGATTGAACGATGAAGGCACGGACCGCATGGCCGGCGTCAAGGTTTTGCGGGAAGAACTCTCTCCAGGAGTTGTGCGGTTTAGAAGGCTTGAAAATATTTCTGGCTACGAAAGCAAAGATGCCGATACCAAGAGAATCTGGTGGACCGACGGCGGAGTGCATCAAAACCTCACTTTTCCCGTTCAGCCGGATCCTGTTTCCGGGCAGCATTGCTGGCATCAAAGGGTAGTTGTCGGAAAAGCTGCGCCAGAAGATTGCTACGGTGACGTCTATGTGGACACGAACAAATCCATCGAAGTCTATCGAGAATGGCTCGCCAAAACCAAACCTGCACCAGGGCCTGGGGGATTGAGAAGGCCATTGTGGCTAGATCGGGCGGTTCGTCCATCAGATGCAGCGTATAAAATGTAACTCCGGGCTCAAAATAGTCTTGAAATACACACGGTTTCCTGCTAACCTAATTTGATTGTGTCCTTTTAAGGACGAGGAGAACCTCAATGTATATCGTATCATCAAGATGGGAAGCCGTAGAGGGGCATGAAGATGCATGGCGTGACATTTCCGCTAGAACGGGTGGAAAACTGCGAGCGATTCCTGGTGTTGAGTTTCTGCACCGTTTTCAAAATGAAATGGGCAAAGTCGTCGTAACGATGGGTTACACGGACGAGCCAACGTACCAGCGGTTAGTGAACGATCCCAATGGTGCTGTAGCAAAATTGATGGCCGAAACCGACATCGAATCGGTCGCACGTTGGATCTCATCCGAGCGCGGCGAATCGGTGGACTAGTTCGTTAAGTCGCTATTTTGCAGACTGATCGCCCCCATATTTGAACTTAAGCCAACTTCGTAAGGAGTTGGCTTAACGTTTGAATTTAAGGCTGACGCTCAGCGAGATCGCCCGATTGCGGAACCTTCTTAGATTCATAGCATGGGTCGATCGATCAGTTGGGGGAGTATTCTCGATCTTGGGACAGAACGTCGTGGGTTGGAGCAACGTTACATCCTCCAGCCACCTAACCCTCATTCGCACCTCATCCAGGATTTCATGTTGTTCAGCACTGATATCCACCTCGTGTCCACGAAAATGTGGACACCTTCACCGAGGTCATTCCCGCAATTCGTTGATAAAATTGTGGGGATTCTTCCAAATATCTCGCTTTAACCTTTGATTTACCATGGTTCACCAACTATTCAGAGGTGCGAATCTTGGGAAAGCAAGAATGGCGAACTTGACGATAGCAAGGGACGCGAGACTAGAAAGGGCTGACGTACGCCTCGTGCATCGGTTTGCTGAAGGAGACCCTGCGGCCGCCTGCGACCTGTTCTGCCAAAACTGCGATCCGCTTCTACGCTTCGTGTTGCATCGAACAAATATGAGCCACGAGGACGCCGAAGATATCGTCAACGATACATTCGTTGCCGCTATGGAGATGGGGCGGACATTTGACGGCAGTTGCTCTGTCCTCACGTGGCTTTGCAGCATCACCAGGAACCGCATCGTGGACTGGGTGAGACGGCGCGATGCCGCTCGTCGGATTCCGCTATCATTGTTGGTATCTTTCGACGATCATTCACAAGCAGCGTTGCGTCAGGTGTGCGACCCTACGGTTTCGATGGACTCTATTGTTGACCGTTTGGATTCTCATCAGCTGGTTGAGTGCCTTCTAGCATCGTTGAATCCAGAACAGCGGGAGGCGTTGATCATTCACTATATCGAGGGATTCTCCGTCGCCGATGGGGCTCGAATCATGGGTAAGTAGCCCACGAATTTCGAAAGGTTGCTTGAACGAGCCAAAGTCAAACCTTGCAAAGAATTTGCAAAGTGGCTCGGATACGAGCAAACCCGGAACAATGAGGTGGTTTTGCAATGAAGGGCGAAAAAACCGAAATTCTGCATTCCATATTGGAAGAAGTCCGGTCGGCTGGCAGTGCGGATAGCGTTGACCAAGTCCTCGAGAAGGCACTTCCTAACTTGCTTACTTCGTGTGATCCACATCAAGATGCAAAAATGAGCGAATCGGGGAGAGACGCCGGTTTAGATCGGCTGAGGTTGGCCGCACAAAGTCCAAAGCAGTCACACATACCACTCCCACCGAGTTTTTGGGTCTTGCTTCGCTGGCCCATGGCGGCGGCTTGTGCCGCGGTCATTTATGCATATCTGAATTTCCTTCCCCCGAACGGAACTCAGAATCAACTCACTGCAGGGTCGGGCGCGGTTCGATCAAAGGGAACCGGAGCGAACCCAAAAGAAACTCCAAAGTTGCTTCCGCCTTCTGTGACGGCTGAGTCTTTCCCCCCAACCAAGCCAAATGCAAACTCAAATAGTGGCATGCGCCTGGTGATCGCGCCTAAGAAGGAGCCGCAGGTCGGCAGATTCTACTCCGTACAAGGAGAACCGATGCTCTTCGCACTTGGCTCCAAAGCGGGCCAGATCGCCAAGCAAAGCTCACCGATAGGTTTTGGAAGCTGCATCGAATCTGGAGATGCGGACACTGCGATCTTGGAGTTCAACGAAGGCACGAGAATCAAACTGGAGTTCAACACCCGGCTAGAAATCCCGCCATTGGAGAGTTTTGGAACGAACATTGCTCAGGCCGTCGCAGAAAGGAGGCCCAGACTGGTGAAGTTGGTCTCGGGAAGAGTTCATGCGTCTGTAACACACCTCGACGATGCCCCCGACTTCAAAATCGAAACACCTTCAGCCACCGCCAAAGTTCTTGGCACAGAATTCAGCCTGGAGCATTCTCGGGATCCCGCGGGCTCAGCTCGGACGCATCTCAAGGTAAACGAGGGACGGGTCGAGTTCTTCAACTCACTGGGAAAGACGCAGCTAGGCAAGCGATTCGAGTCACAGGCTGAGGATGGGTCTGCCCCAACAGAACCGAAGCGGGTAATTGCCTATCGAACCTTCATTTTCGGTCTTTGGTACGGATACGAAATTGGAGCGACGGATCTTACCCATGGAGAGGCCATCGGCAAGCTCGCTGGAACGGTAGGAACGATTGGGGCGACGATCGGTTCCACTCCGGAAGGTGAAATCTGGATCACAGAGGTAGAACCAAACTCCCCAACCTCTGCGGTAGGGCTGCATGCGGGGTCCCTTCTAGTCGTTGTCAACGGCCAACCTAATCCAAAGGCGAACTTTGTCCGGAGCCTGATTGCCGATGGGGTCGGGAATCGAATAGTATTGCGAACCGTGAGAGATGGGCAGGTTCAAGAGTTCTCAATCCCCATAGGGCCTAGCCAAAGGAAGTTAGTTGGGATCGCTTCCAAGCTGACTAATGCGACGATCGAGGCAACAAGGCCGTTGCTCTACGGGGATGCAAAGACTGCAAGAAGGCGACTCGAATCCCTTGTCAAAGTGAATCGAGATGCCACGGTTCTGAACAATCTCGGTGTCGCGGCAGAACTGCTAGACAATACGATCTCGGCAGTTCGATACTTCACCAAGGCGATTCGCCTTTCGCCTAACGAACCTTTGTATCGAGCTAACCTCGGTGGCGCATTAAAGGCTATTGGAAATCTAGCTCGGGCCGAGCAAGAGTTCCAAAGAGCACTTGTCCTTTCTCCCGAGAACGTCGTATTCAGACTCGAACTTGCCGAAATACTGTCGCTACAAAACAAGCACGACGAATCTCTATCGGTTGTTGGTGCAGCGACAAATGGGACCCGTACAGAAAGGGCAAGGCTTCTGATCCAAGAATCCTTCGTATTCGCGAGATCGTGGCGCATGGAGCAGGCTGAAAGCAAAGCGAGAGAGGCGAGCGAACTCACCCCAGAATTGTCTGCTGCTTGGTGCCAATTAGCACAGTCGTTAAACGGTCAGGAGAGATATCGCGAGGCGTTAGAGCCAGCGAGGACGGCGTTCAAACTCGACCCTACGAGTGCCAAGGCAGCCTTTGATCTCGGCATCGCCGCAGGATGCTCTATGTTGCCTGAAGGACCTGACTATGAGCGCAGAGCTTCTGAACTTGCTCCAAAGGTGCCAGAGTATCGGCACAACTATTTGTCAACTTTGTTCTACTTTTACAGGTCTGAGCAAGCCATTTCCAAATATATGGAAGACTCATTCTGGTCGGGCGCAGGTGAAATTGGAGTCCAAGCGTGGCGCATAACACTTTTAGGACTCAAAGGCCGATTGAGTGAGGCCGAGAGCGTTTATAGGGAAGCGATGAAGCAGTGGCCAGACGACCCTAGGTTGATGCGCCACATGGCTATGGCATTTGGCTATTCTGGAAAGCAGGACGAAGCCATTTCTATGCTGGAAGAGGCTATTGAACTCCATCCAAACTACCTAGACCTGCGACAGAACCTTGTAGGGATCAACTTATCGAAAGGTACCCAAACGGAAGCCTTGATGCATTTGAACGAAATTATCAAGCAGAAACCGGATTTTGCTGGACCTTATGCTGATATAGGAATAAGCCTCCTATGGCAAGAGCGCTCTGAGGAAGCACTTTCGCTCTATGAGAAAGTCCGCGAACTCAGTTCCACTTTCCCTTGGAGCGACCCAAACGTGCCCCAGTACGGTCGCGGTTTTGCGATCGACCTGGTGCTACATCACCGGTTAGAAGCGGTTGCACAGGCCGCCTTGAAGGGCTATCGGGACTTGCCTGCCACTGTAAACGGAGCTACTCGAGAGTCACATGCCGCAACGTACGCAAGAGCCCTTCTCGAACTCCGCAATCCGAAAGGGGCAGAGAAATTCTGCAGGGATTTTCTCGAGAAATACGGCAGCACGGAGAGACTCGCAATTTGATGATCAAGTCGTTCCTCGAATCATCACAGCTGACAGAGGAAATTTATGAGCTTGCAAAACAGAACGCGAAAGCTGGGCCAACGAATGCAGAATTTCGGGATACCCTCATAGAAGTCATGATCCGCCGCGGCGATATCAAAGGGGCCAAGCTAGAGCACGAAAAAGCAACAATTGTCTGTTCAAAACGGGAGCCTGCGCTAACCAGTTTCGGAGAGCAACTCGTCCGAGGTGGAAAGTACCAGGGGGGAATAAAGTTCCTTGCAGAAGCCTATCGCCTCAAGCCAGAGCTAGTTCTGCACTCCAATTGGCTCAACTCCACATCGCCCATGGCGTGCAAGCGGAAGGGGTCTCTCACCTCCGGAAGGCTACCCAGGCTTGGCCGAATGATCTCACTCTACGACACGAGCTGATCTATGTGCTTGCGAACAATGCAGTAGATCTCTCTGGAGCCCTAAGGCTTGCTGAGCAGGCTGTTGAAACTGATTCCAACGATGTGTGGGCATGGGTGGCGCTGGGCGATATGTGGTCGAACTACCTGCACCTTGATGCGAGCGCGATTTCGAAAGCTGAACAAGCCTATCGTCGTTCGATCTTGGTCGAGCCGACGGCAGCCGCGTGGCTTGATCTGGGTTGGCTTTATGCATGGCAGGGTAATTTCGATAAAGCAAGAGCCGCATATCGAACCGCAGCACTGCTTGACCCCAACGACCCTATCTCCCGCGGAAGTCTCTTCTGGCTCGGCGTGCCCTTGTCCGACATTCCCTAAGCATCCTTAACTCTTCGCACACATAATCTTCTTGTGGGGTGTTCCGGAGTTCTTTGCGCTTAAACCATTGATGGAGGTTAGTCAATGAAAAAAATCAACCCTCGGCTTTGCCGCAAAATTTTCGAAGTTCTCGTAGTGCTCTTTATTTTCGGGCTTTCATTTATAGTCGAGTCCGGCTATGCCCAAAAGGGTGGGGCACCAGGCCGCCAAACCCAACAGGGCTGACCGCAATCGCCAATATCGGCAACATCAGCCTGTCTTGGAATGCAAGTACCGGAGCGACATCGTACAAGGTCTACCGCAAACTCCCTGCAGACAGAAAGTACTTGCTGAAGGCAACGGTTAGCGTTACCAACTACACGGACGGAACGGTGATTGCAGGCAATACGTATCAGTACGTCGTCTCCGCTCTGAATTCGGCAGGTGAAAGTGCCACTTCGAGTTCAGTTTCCGTTCTTGCCTTGGCTGGCCTGCCACAAGGAGCGAATCCTGCGATTACATATGAGAATGCTGGGACAAACAATGGGATTTTTGTCATGGACGCAAATGGAGCCAACGTAGTAAAAGTCTCAGCAACTGGGGACTACCCAAGCTGGTCGCCAGCCAGTCAAAAGATTGCCTATGTTGATCAAGGCAACCTATTGGTAATGAACCGAGATGGTACTGGAAAGGTCAGCATAGCAACAAATGTCAGCTTAAGCTATGCTCCTGCTTGGTCGCCAGTTCCAGCACCGGACGGTCGGTATAAGATCGCTTACACTGCTAGCGCTGAAAGCGATCGGTGGGTAGTCAATCCAGACGGCACGGGGAGTCGTCAGCTAACGTTCACGTCAAACGAATTGTACACCGGACATCTGGAGTCCGTATGTTCTTGGTCGCCCGATGCCACTCGCATCGTGTTTGGATGCTGGCATGACTTGGTAGCAGCCCCATACTTGCAAAACTGCCTAGAGGTCATCACAGTCGGAGTAAGCGGAGGAAACCTGGTGGAAACCTCACGGACGACGCTGATTCAGGATTTGACAGGCGACATGCTTTTTTACAGCGTGGATTGGTGCAGGTTAGGAAATCCGGATAGAGTGGCGGTTAGCGTCATGTCGTTCACAGCGAGCCGCCAAACAATCTACACGATGGACGTGGCAAACCCGTCTAGCTTTGCAAAGTTGTTGCCAAGTTGGACGGCAGAAATCATGAGCCCAAGTTGGTCGCCAGACGATTCGCAGATCGTGTTCAGCACTTATACGACAATTTACAAAGCAG
>JANNJE010000374.1:0-1274 GCA_031405735.1 Armatimonadota bacterium
AACAGATGCGCATCGTCCTGAGTAAATCCTCGCGCCCGCAGGATTCCCGCCACTTCCCCGCTTTGTTCATACCTGTGAACTGTGCCAAATTCGGCATATCGAATCGGCAGATCGCGATAAGAGCGCATTTGCGATGCGTAAATCTCAATATGAAACGGGCAGTTCATCGGCTTAAGGATGTAAGTTTCCTTTTCCTCGTCTTCCATAAACGGGAACATTTTGTCGCGATACGTGATAACGTGCCCGCTCTTTTCATACAGTTTGATGTTGGCGATGTGCGGCGTGACGACGGGATCGTAGCCTCGTGCAAGTTGCTCCTTTTTCATAAAATCTATCAGAACATCTCGCAGAATGGCGCCCTTCGGCAGCCAAAGAGGCAGGCCTGTACCAACACGTGGTGAGAACATGAAGAGTCCAAGTTCCCTTCCGAGCTTTCGATGGTCTCGCTTTGCCGCTTCTTCCAGCATGAAAAGGTGCTTCTCGAGTTCTTCAGCCGTTTCAAATGCCGTGCCATAGATTCGTGTTAGCTGCTTGTTTTTGACGTCGCCGCGCCAGTAAGCACCAGCGATGCTCATCAGTTTGAAATGCTTGATTTCTTTCGTTGAATCAATGTGCGGTCCCCGGCAAAGGTCTAAGAATCGGTGGGCGATTCCATCATGCCCTGTTCGTTTCTGGTCGTAGAACGAAATTGCTTCTCCTTCAGGAATCGCATCTAATAGCTGAAGTTTGTACTCAGCAACGCTTTTTCCCATACAAGGAATAGAGTCATCCAAAATCAGTTTCTTTGCTTCTTCACGAGAGACTTCAGTTCGCTCGATTCGCTGATCGAGCTTTGAAAGCTCCTTCATTCTCTTCTCGATCTTCTGAAGGTCTTCTTCCTTTAGAGGCTCATGAAAGTCAATATCGTAATAGAAACCGTTCTCGATTGGAGGGCCGATGGCAAGCTGAGCGCCTGGAAAAAGCTCGGTAACGGCTTGCGCCATGAGGTGCGCGGCTGAATGCCGGAGCCGATAAAGGTACGATAGTTCGTAAGTAGATTGTGAGATTTGAACCATAAGAAAACCCTCCCTTACAATGGGAATACAACTGTTGAATTCAAATTATGGCTTGAAATGCGGAAAATTGGGAACCCGTGGGGCCTTTTGACTAGTCTAATGCTCGTGCGAAAGATAATTTTTCCGGCGTTGATGGGGCTTGCAGCCTCATCTTTTTGCCAAGTTCCGACGACCAATGCGGAAATCGTTCTTGCGATGCAACGACTCGCTGCCTCGCCA
>JANNJE010000375.1:0-2762 GCA_031405735.1 Armatimonadota bacterium
GGTGGGAGAGGCCGGGGGATCACTTTTCGACATGCCTTTATACTCTCCGCCTTCCGCTATTATTTCTTTGAGAATTCCAAAGTACATTTCCGTACTGACACTTGTGAGCAATGAAGGCACCCTATCTTCTTTGCCTTTTTCTAAGATTTGAACGCCAATAATGAGCACTTCGCCAGTTGCATTTACTGCAAAAAGTGGCCCACCACTAACGCCTTCGACGCTGTGATCAAATTGGTTGACGTCCCAACTTGGCTTTAGCCGTACGAACGGTGGCGACGGTTCATTGAGAGGTTCCAGCGGAAATACTCTAAATCCAATTGTTGTCTGTTTATTCTTCAGATCGGTATTTGTAAGTTTCGAAGGATAGCCTGCAATGTATGTGCACCAGCCATTTGAACGGAACTGGTTTACAAGTTCTTGCGTAGGTGCCATCTGGTCCAAGCTTAACGGCTTTATGCCTCTTTCAATCATATAGCACATGTCAATATCGCTTATTGGGTAAAGACCAAGGTCAAAAACATGGTTCGTGGTTAAGCCTTCAATATTCTTGAGCTGCTCAACTGGAATCTTTATCCGATCCCTTAAGTCGACGAACTTGTCAATCTCAAATGTCATTGGGATGTAGTTTTTGTCTTCGTAAACATTGGTTGCCCACGAGAAATGTGATGAAGTAACGTCAACTTTTCTCAACGCATCAATGATGTGACCAGCTGTCACCCAGACCCATCCATTATCCAACTTCACAACGAAACCCGAGAAGACCTTGAATCCAAAACTAGGACTGGAAATCTCGACAGCTAGCCCCGCTGTATGTTTACGGATCGAAGCAAATGCTATTTCTGAAAGTTCCATGACAGGCTTGTTGCTCCGCCTTTATACTCAATCGCCCGACTTCGCCCCTTTCTTATTACGGATAATCGCATCAACACTCCAAATCCCGCCGCCGAAAGCGCAAAGGAACAAGAAGATGAAGCAATAGAGCACAGCGGACTCGCCTTTGTTCTGCATCGGCCAAAACAGTTCCGACTTGTAGTGGAACTGGAAATAGGCAACCGCCATCATTCCAGCCAAAACAAACGCTACGGGACGAGTTAGCAACCCAATCATTATCAGGAGCCCGCCATAGAATTCCAGCACGCCGCCGATCCAGGCTTGAGACCAAGCTGCTGGATGGCCGCCAAACTCGGCTGGGATTCCTCCAAACCAATCGAAAATCTTTTGTCCGCCGTGCTGCATAAATAGCAGTCCTGCTACCACGCGAAGCAAAAAATGCGTAATTGGAATCGCTTTTTCAGTATTCATGGTGTCGTTTCACCTCAAATACTGGACGCCGGAGATTTCAAAAAGATTTACATCTTCATGCGATGTTTGGTGTAAGTAGGAGATTGGGCTGAACAATCCCTAAAGCCTTGCCATTCTACGAATTGATGTCAACGATGCCTTTGTCAATTACACTAACAGGCTGCATTTCTTGAGATTCAATCCAAAGATGCAAGTGTCTTACTATTGACGTCAGCGTCAGGCCCCTCTTTGTTAATATATACACGGGTCTTGGTGATGATCCAGATTCGATTACCCTTTCGATCAGTCCCTCTTTTTCTAAATCTCGAAGACGCCCCACAAGGGTGTTCGGGTTTATTGCCATTTCACGAACTAACTGGTTAAAGCGCATCGGCCTGGCCATGATTCGAAACAGGATCATGGATGACCACCTTTGAAAAACCAGTTCTAGTACGGGGTAGTAATCGGGGCTGTCGAGTCTTGATCGGACCTCATCGGATTCCAATTCCGAATCAGGAGTTGGCAGCACCTGGGCTCGGTTCCGAATTGATTCGTCCAATTCATCCATAATTTCCTTCCGAAATTTTCCGATTCATCTATTGGGAGTTCGAGTGTTCTGTATTTGAGAGTAATTCGTGAAAAGAAGTGGAACTTAACTTGATGCCTTGTTATGAGCGAAAGTCCGATTCAGTCCCGCAATGAACAAATGCAAAATCGTACGAGTCTAAGTAGCCTAGTTGCTTTGCTTCATTGCAAGTCCGAACGTAAATTCGTCAATCATATTCGCACAGGTATTCGTCTGAGCTGTCGAAGGAAACGATATCGTTTTTCCTGCAGCCGGCCAGCCAATAGATCCTCCGTCAAAGGACGCTACATTTAACGAATTTGAAGTTACGGTCCAAGTCTTTACGCCAAGGATTGCTTCAGCATAAAGCATGGCCCGCACAACTGGATCATCATTGACAGCGTTCATAGTAATGTAGCCTTCAATGAAGTACCATTGGACGCTCACTTCAATTTGTGCCACGCGGTCGTTTGTAGTTTGCAAGCTTGGTTGCCCAGGTGTTCCACCAATTGCAGAAAGTGCGATAAGCCCAATAAGTAGTTTCATAATTGCCTCAAAATGAAGGATGGACTAACATGCGTTTCACTTCCGTATCACTTTTGTACAAAAATTTGATATGATAGTGATATGGTCGAAAACAAGAATTGGAGTATCCGAGTCATCGGCCAACTTTTGGTCCAACGGCCCGACGGTACGACCTTTCGGACCAGGAGTGAAAAGCAGAAGCTTCTTCTGAGTGCGTTGTCCTTTGCTCCCCAGCACACGTTGACCCGCGCATGGCTCGCTCAACACCTCTTTGATGAATCGCAAGATTCGTGCCAACGATGCTTGAGGGTGTTGCTATTTAGGCTCCAGGCAGCTTTGAATTCCCATGCGAGTATTCCGCTCTTAAGAGTTACCTCTGATTCGGTCTCGT
>JANNJE010000376.1:0-7385 GCA_031405735.1 Armatimonadota bacterium
TCAGTTGAGCATTGAAGGGACGGCGAGGAAGTCCAGGTTGTGGGTTTCTGGTCGAAACTTGCGTGGTGAAGATCAAGCAAAGACATGGAGTTATCGGTCGCGCAACTGCGCAATTATTGACCGCTCGACTAATCGTTTCTATTCAGGAAAGGCCTCCTCTGCAGATTTGATTGACGCGCTAGGAAACCTGAAGCTCTCTGTGGCGAGTTGGCCAAGATGGGCACTCTTGAATACCAATCCGCTTCAAAATATGTTTAATTCAAGTTTCAAGATTCGTTCTGCGGGGAGTTTGAAAGTGGGAGGAGTTGATTCGGAAATCCTACAAGTTTCGAGCCCTCGGTGGTCGGGTTCGATTCAAATCAATACTCAAACCAAACTGATAGCATCGCTCACAGTCAAAACGATTGACTCTACTGGACGGATTATCTCGGTTTCAAATCAGGTTTTGAAATACTCCGGTGTTGGTGCCGGAATTCCCCCCACAGTTTTCCTGTTAGGCCCGCCGAAGGGAGCAAAAATTGCGACAATTAGGTCGTTGATTAAGAGGAAGTGAGTGGGCTCGTTGGCAAATTGTTAGCAAGTGGCTGATAAGTAGATTATTGGTTGCTGGCAGGCAGTTTGCAGGTGGCTTGCAGGTTGTTTGCGATAAGCGGTTAGCGGTAGGCAGTTGGCAGTTGGAAGTAAGCGGTTAACAGTTGGCAGAAGTAAGTTAACGAAAAATTGACAGCGAACAACCAACAACCAACAACCAATTGCCAACTAATTGCCAACGAATCAGGCTATCCCCCGCTTCTCTGATCCCTTAACTCGGCTCTTCTGAAAAGCGCAAGCGCCTTGTCAATGGCAGTATCGGGATCGCCAAACTTTACTAGTGGCGCCTCAACATCGGGGACAATTCCATTTCCTTCGATCCGAATACCGGCTTTGGTAATGTAATCCGAAAGCGGATACTGGAGTAGCCAGCCAGAACCAACAGGGGCCATTGTAGAAACTAAAACGGCGCCTGCAGATTTTGTGCCGACAACTGAGGCTTCTCGAAGGTCTTTCAGAGCCGCGGCTGTGATTTCTGATGCGCTACCTGATCCGCCATTAATTAGGACAGATACTCGCGATGTCAAAGGGCCGTCGGTTGGTTTTGAAGAGCGAAGCCAGCCCCGTTCGGCCCAATCGGCGAGTTTCGGCAAATCTGTCGGCGAGCCGTTGGTTGCCTTCACAAAATCACCCGCTAAGCTCTTGGTGACAAACAGTCCAAATGGCTTGTCGCTTGGAACAAAGTAACCCAAAAGGTGGAGCATATTGATGACCGCTCCTCCGCCGTTGCTTCTTAAATCGAGAATAACATTCTTCGCCTTTCTTGCCTCTGCCATTAGCTCGTTTACTTTTACTCGATTGTAACTAAGGTCGAAAGTAGGAATTTTCAGAAGTGCAGTCTCTTTATTAACCCAAGTCAAAGTCTCTGGTCTAACATTGGAAAACTTTCTTCTGGTAAGAGTCATTGGCTCGATCTTTCCATCCGAGCCGCGTTTGATTTTCAGGTTGACTTTTGTCCCCTCGTCGCCCAATATCGTGCTAGTCGAGGTAAGTTTCACGCCTTCTGCTTCAATAATGAGGTCGCCAGGCTGAAGCTTTGCTTCGCTTGCAGCGGAACCATCAAATACGTTTATGATGAGAAGCCCGTCTTCCTGCGGCTGAATCTGAACGCCAATGCCAACTGCCTTGCGCTCTGTTCGAGCGGTCGCCATTCGTGGAGTCATGATCTGAATGTGGCTGATTCCAAACTTGCCCATTGCAGAACGCAGAGCATCGCTAAACTCCGTGTCCGTTTTTGCAGCGTCAATTTTTGCTTTCTCAGCGGTCACGAACTCGTCCCACTTGGTCATGTCAATTCCAGGGACAAAAGCTTGGTTTCGAATGATGCGAGAGATGTTTGCGAGAACGGTTACCTTTGTTTCTTCTGTTATTGCAGCTTTGTCTGCTTGTGAAAAGGCAATTGTTGGCGAAAAAATGACGGCCGCCATTATGGCGGTCAAAACGTGTGGGAGTTTCATAGTTCAAGAGGTTGTACGTGTTTGGGGGCCGGAATGTTCGCTAATTGTTCTAAACGGGGTTCACAGACACCAATTATCGGTCTTTCGACACATCGATTTAGATTGGTATGTTCGATTTGTAACAGAATTCGGAACTGCGAGGAGCATAGTTTCCAAAGATTTCCACTCTTAAGCCGATTGGCAGTTGGCTCATAATGGAATCATGACGGGAACATGCGCTGTTTTTGTTGGGCTCCTTTTGGCACTTGTTGGGTCCAGTTCACCTCAAACCAAATCTCCCAAATACTCCCACAAGCAGGCAGTCGCTGCCTTGAAGGCAGAAGGCTATAAGATAGTACTTAAAGACGGAGATCAAGACGACAAGGAGTCCATTAAGAACGGAGAAATCTCAAAGGGTAGTTGGAAGGCCGCAATCAGTCTTGCACTCGGCTCAGAGTCTTCAAGGGATGAGTCGGGAAAGACTATAGAAGTCCGATATGAAACAGCACTTGTTCTTCGCAACCGGGTCCTTGTTTCCGTTGAAGCTGATCGATTTGCAGTAAATGCGTGGGTGGCCGACCAGAGCTGGCAAGATTACAAAGTCGTGGCTCAGTTCAATCAGATTGTGAATTTTGAATTACCATATGCGTTCATTGGTAACGATGTCGAAGTCTTAAGAGCAGTTGGCGATTTCAAAATCGGGAACGAGAAACTGGCGAAAAAGTTTCATGCAAGGCAGTTGGATGCTGATGAGAGTTATCCGCTAGGTTCTCCAATAACGGATTCAACAAAGCTCCCGGTAATTACAGGTTCAGAAATCTACACTTTCCTTAAGCTCTGGAAGTGGGAGTGGAAACCTAATGCCATGAACTGTATCGATGACCACAATCGGCTCGTAGGTAGCATCAATCATGGATGGCAATCCGATATCTTGGCGGTTGTTGACAATGTGGAAGTGAGTTTTAGCGCAAGTTGGAGCGAACCGCACAGGTGTTACACGGTTACCGCCCAAGTTCCTGTAGAGAAAGGAGTAGATGCAGAGGCTGTCGTGCGTCGAATTATTAGGGGCAAACAAATGGAGTTCAACATCAACGAGATATTGAAGGTCATTGACTCTAAAGGTGTCCTTCAGATGTATTGGGGTAAGGACGGTTACTACATTATCACGCGGTTTGTGAACCTCGAGAAAGCGACCGTCGGCCAGTTTCGAGAGGACATTGTGAAGTTCGTCAGAAAGGTAAAGGAACTACCAAGAAAGTAGGAGATTGTTGGTTTTGCAATGTGAAACAAGGTGAAGTGAAATGGAGAAATCGTAAATGCTACTTAAAGTCTGGCTAACTAACGTTTTTTTCGCGATGGCCGTAATTTCCTTTGGGCAGCAGCCGAGCGAGTCCAAACTGGATCTTCTCCAACAAGCGATTGCTGTAGGCGATGCGAAAAAGGTCAGAGAACTCGCAATGGATCGTAGCATTTTGAATCTAGGTGGCGTGTCTGGGATACCTCCAATTCACAGTGCACTCAATATACGTCGGATCGAGTGCTTGGATATCCTACTGTCAGCTGGTGCCGACGTCAATGTAACGGACTGGCAAGGAAACACTGCTGCCCATATTCTGTCCGGCACTTTCAGCTTTGCAAAGATAACGGAGGGCCGCGATCCAATTTTCATCACCAGTTTTGGCCCGTTCCAAAGCAGGGAAGAAAGGTTTGCGCTAATGGTCAAACTCTTAGCCAAAGGGCTGCGCGTTAACGTGCGAAACGGAGAGCAGTCAACCCCGCTTCATTTGGCTTGTGATCAAATGGATATTGCCATGGCCGGATTGTTGCTATCGAGTGGAGCGTTTACGAATGCCAGAGACCGAGATGGAAAGACTCCACTGATAAAGATTTGTTCGGCTGAAAACTTGGGAATTGGCCCCGAAGCTCTTGACAATCACTCAGGACCAAACCAAAGCAGTTCATTTCTACAGAACTACCAATTTCAAAGGGCGCAGGAACCGATTGTAAGGATGTTATTGGATAGGGGAGCAGAACCGCTCTTAAGGGACAAGAGTGGAATGAGTGCCCTCGACTATTGTAAGAAACTTAAACGCGAAGGATTAGCAGACCTGCTGAGAACCAGAATTGAGGAACGAAAGGAAACTCTAGTTTCTGATCGAGACCCGGCAAAGTACATCATCACAATTACGTTTACCGATGAATACGATCCAAAGAAGAACCGTGAATCTGTGTTCCCATTGGAAGGGATTGAGCCATGGAGCGCATTTGACGACAGATTAGGATTCGAGAT
Source organism: Armatimonadota bacterium (assembly GCA_031405735.1). Taxonomy (GTDB): domain Bacteria; phylum Armatimonadota; class Fimbriimonadia; order Fimbriimonadales; family Fimbriimonadaceae; genus JANNJE01. Next base: position 4,318 of record JANNJE010000376.1, read on the forward strand.
TTCGGGATGGTCAAAGAGAAATGAGGATGGAACATTTACACTCCATTCTCGAACAAAGTCCAAAAATTATGAGGGAAACTTCGTCTTTCGATTTCTCTCGAAAGAGCGTCTTTGGATAGCAGGAACTTACTTTCAGATTACAAAAGATGGCATGTCCCCCGAACCTCGAAAGTGGGGTGATCTAGTGAATTGGAGAAAGTATGGAAACGACCTGGAGTTGTCCTCGCAAGTCCCCCAAATTTGTATTCGAATAGAAGACCAGACAAAAACCCCTACAAAGCCGCCTGTTTTAGACACTTGGCAACAGCATTGAGCGCGACGCTTGATGAAACCTGTGGTATGCCCCAAAATCGTGAAAACATCCTAGAAGTAGGCCACGATGGATGAAGGTATGGCAACTTGGGACGTGAAAATTGAAAAGCCGGAATTCCAGTATTGGAATTTTCGAGTTACTACTGTCATGTCTCGCTTTTCCCCCAATTCAGTACGACGTGCGGACGAGGACGTCCGGGAACCGAAATGCGGAGTTTAGATTGCTGAAATCTAACAGCTTGTGATAACCGAACTCCGCGCTCCACTTCACTTCCGCGCTTCCCAAATTGCCTTCACACTTAAGAGGAGCTCTCTCGCCCGATCAAGCGGCCATTGAGTCGCCGAATCGCTCATTGCATTTGCCGGATCGGGATGGACTTCGAGGAAAAGTGCATCAATACCGACTGCTACGGCTGCTCGTGCTAGTGCCGGGATCGAATCACGATTTCCTCCGCTCGCACCTCCTGCCGCGCCGGGACGCTGGGCAGAATGGGTAGCGTCAAAACAGACCGGAACGCCAAACGAGCGCATGATCTCCAGCCCTGGCATGTCTACTACGAGCGTGTTGTAGCCAAAGCTTGTGCCACGCTCTGTAAGCATGATTCCATGAGCGCTAAATGATCTAAGCTTGTCAACAATATTCTTGGTGTCCCATGGTGCCAAAAACTGACCTTTCTTAACATTGACTGGCTTTCCCGTTTCGGCACAAGCCTTTAACAGATCAGTTTGTCTGCAAAGAAACGCGGGAACTTGGAGGAGATCCACTGAATCTGAAACCAAGCCGACTTGAGAAGCCTCATGGACATCTGTGGTGCAAGGCACGGCCAGCTTATGAGCAACCTTTCTAATCCACTCAAGAGACTCATCAATGCCTTGGCTTCTTGGAGTCCCAATTGAGGTTCGATTGGCCTTATCAAATGAGGCCTTAAAGATGTAGTTGAACCCAAACTCGCTGCAAATTGCCGCCATCGCCTCGCCGACCTGGAGGCAAGTTTCATATGATTCTGCAAGGCACGGACCAGCAATGATTGTTAAGCGGTCGGGACCAATTTCGAGGTTTCGGACCTTCAATGCCGTACCGTTGCCTTTGGTTTGATGACTTTATATGCAACTTGGAAAATTACGGTTTTGGGAGGGAAGCAGGCGGACTTGTTGCATTGCTGATAGAAAACTTTGATGGACACCGAATTGAGTCCTAGCTTTGCCGATGCTTGAAATGTGATTGGAAATTCGACTTTGCCTTCGTATGCCAGAGTTTTTTCACCCAAAAAGTCAGTTTCCACTCCTTTAGGGTACGTAACCTTAAATTTTGCAGCTGGCAAATTTGAATCTATCTTGACCGGAAGTTCGTGGTCGTGCATCGGTGGATTTGCGTAAGCATGCATTTCATATCCGAACTCTATAGTCACATTTGCTTTGACAATTGCGTTTGGAGCGATTGCCTTGCTGATGAGATTCACAGCAATTTTGGGCTCTTCAGGCTCTTGTAGAATAGCTCCGGATGCGATGAAACTTGCAGCAATAATTGAAATTAAAATTGGAATTTTCATGAAAGGTGTCCTAGCCATTTTCTCAAACGATAGACGGTTGTGTCGCGGTTGAGTTCCGCTATCGCTTCGGTCAGCGGAATTCCTTTAGGGCAAACTTTGACACAATTTTGAGCGTTTCCACAATTCGTGATCCCGTCTTCGCTCGATAGATATGCGAGTCGGTCGTTCTTAAGTGTTTTGCCGATTGGGTGGAGGTTGAAAAGGAGCGATTGCCCGATAGCGGCAGGACCGACGAAAGTGGTCTTTTCGCTAACTTGCGGGCAAGCTTCCAAGCAGCAGCCACACGTCATACATTTGGAAAGCGCATACCGGATGTGCCGAATCGAATCGTCTTGCGGCTGCGCCATTCCGAGGTCAAACGAGCCATCAATGGGCACCCATCCTTGAATCTTTTTGAGAGCTTCAAACATTCGGCTTCGGTCAACGATCAGGTCTCGAACGAGTGGAAATTTGGTCATCGGAGCCAAACTGACTTCATAGAAATCCCCGTTCAACTTGCCGACCTCCTCAATGAGCGCAGTACATGCCTGCCGAACTCCGCCGTTAACAATCATCGAGCACGAACCGCAAACTTCTTCGAGGCATGCTGCTTCCCACGCTGGCGGTTCTATAGATTTACCTTTTGAGTTTTTTGGATTGCGCTGGATTGCGATGAGTGCCGAAATGACATTCATCTTTTCTTGATAGGGAACCTCAAATTCCTCCCAATACTTGGAAGAATTCTGATTTTTCTGGCAAAGAATGTTGAGACGAACTTTAGTGGGAGAGTTCATGTCTAGGATGGATTGTACTTGGGAATGGTGTGGAGATGCGGGGATGCAAGGATTCGCGAAAGCTTTTGTGTAATCCAATTTCCAGCATCCCAGCATCCCAAATACACCATCAATATTGCTTCTAGCCGACTGTACCGAGTAATCTCGCAACCGAACGCCCAAACAGCATGGAAACCAAACGAAGACTAGCTGCGATATTGTTTGCCGACATCGTGGATTACACGAATCAATCGCATAAGGACGAGACCAAGGCGCTCGCAGCGCGAAAATGGGTCAACAACATCGTTCGCGAACGTGGCCTGGCTCGCGGCGGTCGGGTAGTCAAGAGCCTTGGCGACGGATCGCTTCTTGAGTTTTTAAGTGCTGTGGAAGCTGTTTCATGTGCCATAGAAATTCAAGAGCAAATTCACCTTGGCTTGGGGCTTGATGTCCC
>JANNJE010000377.1:0-2016 GCA_031405735.1 Armatimonadota bacterium
TTTTTTCCCATTTTTTGCTTCAAGCACTTGATAATGCAACGATTCGCGATACGTCGTCGGGTGCGGTATGGGTGACTTCTATTTCAAAGCAAGTTTCTGAAACCGCATTCAAATATGGGCAGCGCGAATACGGCGAGTATAGTCAGCAACCGACAGCATGGACGGACCCAACGAGAGACGTTTTGCTCGGCGTTTTCCCAATTGCTCAGGGCGGAGATCAGGAGCTGAAATCGTTTCTAGCCTCAGCACAAAAACTGAACAAGGAAGCATATATTGCGGCACTCAACGAGTATGCAGTTCGACTTTTTGAACTTGACAAGATGCGCGAATCAATCGAGGTCTGTAAAGTTCTAGATCAGCTTGATAATCTCAGCCCAGACTCGCGCTACTTGTATTCAGTAGCTTTGAGTGTATTGGATCGCGACCTTGAAGCCGTCCGTGTTATCGCAAAGTTCGGCGACGACGAAAACTCATTTTTCTATAAGAATCTATCGATAGCTTCCTGCACGAACGATGCAATTTCAGCGGTAGAAAAGATTGAAGCCTCGGAAATTGTTTGGCTGGCCTCAAAGAGTTGGACTATCGGACATATCTGGTGGATGAACCTAAAATTTCACGGAGCGGCCAATCAAAAGAAAGAGTGTTTGAAGGAATTGATCGAGTTTGTTGGCGTCAAAACTCGAATCGGACAATACCTTGCGGGCGAGCTTGCATTAGTTGAAGGAAATGTTGATCTCGCGATAACGCAGTTTTTGGCTGCAAAGAAGGCGGAAGGCGCAGACCCTGACGCATACAACATTGACCTTGCGATTCATGGCGCATTATTGGTAGCGAATAAACCGGAACGACTTGTCGAGTTCCTCAAGTCCCGAATGAACGATCCAAGAAAGGGATACATTTGGGGCGTCTTACTTGCACAGCATTATGCAAGAACGGCAAAGCAGGATTTGATGATGGAAGCTCTCAAATCTGCTCTCAACGGTCCAATGGATGCCCTATATCTTTGGACCACCGTGAAGGCTGCGGGCGCACGAGCAGGAGAGCTTGCTGCAGAAGTCAAAAAGATCGCTGCCATTCACCCGCTTGCTTGGCGGGCGCTTTTGGCAGAGCAGGTGGCGACAACGATTCATGACAAAGGGCTCGGTGCGGCGTTCGAGAATTATGAAAAGCCACCCGATTTCATTGATGAAAAGGCGGCGTTCACGTTTGAGTCAATTTCGTTTCTTTGGAAGGTTTGGAATTCGCTTCTGGCAGAAGGAAAGGTGAAGGAAGAGGACTCACAGATTTTTATTCAGCCAGCTTCAGCGGATATGACTAAATTTGTAGCCGACCTAGAACAAGATGTCGAGTTTTGGGAACTCTACTATGAACTGATGCTTCAAGGACAAAAGGCGGGCATTCTTGGCCAAATTGTTAGGAAATACTTTGATCCAGAGAACGCTGCTGACAAGATTCGCGGGGAAGTTCGTGTTTATCTATTGATGGCTTATGCAAACGCGCGGGATGCTTCCGGTGTGGATTCTCTGGCCAAGGCCGGCGGCATACTGTTTCGAGATGATGGCGATTCCAAGCTGGTCATCGCAAGCTATTACGCCATTGAAAATCGGATTCAAGATGCACGAACGATTTTGCCAAAGAAGGGACAAGTAAGCGATGTCTTGGAATCGTTACGATTAGCGACTGATGGATTAATTTTGGCGAAAGAAGGAAAGGAAAGTGAGGCAAAAAAGATTGCAGACAACCTGCAAGGAACACTTGATTTGCAAACGCAACCAATGGTCGGGCTGATTTATGCTGCGCTGAAGGATTGGGATCAGGCCAATTTGTTTTTCCACGCTTCAAGAGTTCAAAGGTCATGGGGATTTGGTTTTGTGCATTTTGGTGCTCTTAGGAGCTTCTTCGAGCATTCAGTTGCCACTGGCGATCGTGAAATGCAAGAGCAACTGAATTACGAAGTGTCAATGAATCTTCCGGCCAATGCTTGGACCAAGGAGTTTTACTCAGGTGCGCTCCATT
>JANNJE010000378.1:0-2094 GCA_031405735.1 Armatimonadota bacterium
ATTTGTCTCAGGCGATACAAATGACGACATCTATATCATGAATTCTGACGCTTCGGGGCAAACTCAGCTTACGACGAGTACTTCCGATGAGTGGAACCCGGCCTTTAGCCCCGATGGATCGAAGATCGCCTTTGTACGGGATTACGGCTCTTTGGGTGAAGTAATTGGACAGATCATGGTCATAAATACCTCCGGCACAGGACTCAATCGGTTGACCACATCCATGTTGAACGATGACGACCCATGCTTTTCGGGCAACGGCCTGTACATCTTCTTTTCCAGGCCATTTGGATTTGGCAGAGAGATTTATCGAATGACAAATGTTGGTGGAAGCCCGTCAAACTTGACGAATTTCGGGGCATTTAGCGGTCAGCCACGGACTCCAGGGCTCTAGGAAAATCCGAACAATAACCTCTTCATGAAGTAAGCTTGAGGTTCTGCGGGAACCCTTATGCTGCTAACTGCATCCCAATTCCAATCCGAATGTCAGTCGGCGTCTTCGGCGCTGATCGGTACGCATTTGAATCCAGACGGAGATGCTTTAGGTTCAGCGATTGCACTTTCGCTTTACTTTGATTCCATCGGATTGGCAAACGAAGTACTTTGCCATCATGTTCCTCCTGCAAATCTGGAGTTCTTGCCTCACATTGAAAAAGTGAAGTTGAAGCCTGAAATGGCATCGCATGATCTTGCCGTCATGCTAGATTTAGATTCGATTGAGCGACTTGGCGACCCCGCGGAATATCTTTCAAAGGCAAAGCGGCTTGTCGTGATTGATCACCATATTCCGCACGAGGCACCCGGTGATCTGAGAATTATTGATCAAACAGCCGCCGCAACTTGTGCAATTCTGGCCAGGTTGCTATTGGAAATGGACGCGGAAATCACTCCGGAAATGGCAACTTGCCTTCTGACCGGAATTGTAACAGATACCGGCAGCTTCCGGTTCCGAAACACCAATGCGGAAGCATTGATGCTTGCGAGTCGCCTTCTCGAAGCTGGCGGAAACATTGGATTAGTGTCTGAAGAGATTTTTCAACGCAAACCGCTTGCGGCCGTTCGACTCTTAGGATTTCTGCTTGAAACCATGACTCTAGAAGTTCAAAATCGTGTTGCGTGGGGGCAGATGACTCATGACCAGTTTCAGCTAGTTGGCGCTAAAGACGAAGACACTGAAGGCTTTGTGAACGAGATGCTTTCGATCAGTTCAGTTGAAATTGCCGCTCTCTTTCGCGAAACAAAGCCGAATTGGGTAAGAGTTAGCCTACGGTCAAGAGGTCAGCACGACGTAGCAGCGGTAGCCCGCGAATTTGGCGGCGGCGGACATCATAATGCGGCTGGATGCTCGTTTGAAATGCCGATATCAGAGGTAGTTTCACTAGTCGTTCCAAGGATGCGGGAATGCTTGGGATCGCATTAATTGACAAGCCTGCGGGCGTGTCGTCGCACGATGTCGTGAATGGGATTCGGCGAAAACTGGGCACAAAACGGGTCGGGCATGCCGGGACGCTTGACCCGATTGCGACGGGACTGCTGGTAATTGCCGTCGGCCCTGCAACCCGGTTCCTGCAATATCTTTTACTAGAACCAAAAGAGTACATTTGTCAGGTTCGATTTGGCATCGCAATGGATACGCAAGATATCGAAGGACAAGCTATTTTTGAAGGACCTGTTCCCAAGAATATTGAAGAAGTTGCTGAAACTGCCAAAGCTAAATTTCTCGGCCGGATCGAGCAAATTCCGCCAATGTATTCGGCAGTCAAGAAGGATGGGAAGCCTCTTTATACCTATGCCAGAAAAGGGATCGAAGTGGAAAGGCAAGCACGAATCGTCCAAATTGACGAAATCGAATTTGAAGATTGGCACAACGAAACCGCTGAAATCCGCGTTATTTGTTCTGGCGGGACATATATGAGAACACTTGCGCATGAATTGGGCGAAACGATTGGTTGTGGAGCGCACCTTTCCGGCCTTCATCGTACGCAAGCGGGCAGGTTTCGTATTGAAGACGCAATTTCAATAGAAGAGCTTGAGCCAAGACTTTTGATGCCTCTTTCGGAAGCTCTCAAACCCATGACGATTCTCAAACTCAAT
>JANNJE010000379.1:0-2958 GCA_031405735.1 Armatimonadota bacterium
CGACTTGGCTAGCATTGGGCTCGATTTACGACGCATCGGGCAAAGACAACTACCTTGCAAATGGCAAAGCGCAAGGATTTGGACAATCGTTTGGGTGCGGTTTCAGTATTGACCTGAAAGGTAACGACGCATATCTTTGCAAAGAGGGGCTTGGACATGCCCGATCGCACGATTTTGGACTTGCAGTCCTCTTTGATCGTGATGGCGACGATATGTATGCAACGTCAGAAATGCGACCATGCTTTGCAACTGAAAATGGTGTCTCTATCTTTCTGGAAGGTGACGGGAAAGATCGCTATTCGGGAACGCCAGGGCTTATAACGGATTCAAATGGCACGCAATCCATTTCAGTTTTTGCGGACATTAATGGTCCTGACGCCTACGGATGGGGAATGGAGAATGGTGCAGCGCGTTTGCATTCAAACGGCGGGGTTGCCGTTGACATTGAAACGAAAACCAATCTCTCACCGACTCTGAATATTGGGCCGCCACCAACGCCCGGCAGCCAACCAATGCCAAGTATTGATGTACTTGATTCACTTTTCGACAGTGCCGCAAGGTCCATGGGAAAGGTTCGAATTGAGTCTGTATATCGTTTAGTTGCAATTGGTGTTCCCGCAGTGGAATCAATTGTTCTAAGGCGATTGGCGAACCTATCGGATCACGAACTTCAACTGTTGGGCGAAATGATCCTAGCAATTGGCCCGGATGCTCGCAACCTAATTGCGCTTAGGGTGGCTGATACGGAAGACAAGAAAGCAGCAAATGCGCTGCAAATTTGCTTAGATTTTGGATTCAATGAGGCTGGTGCTGTAATCATTCAAGCTCTTCAGAGACCCGCTTTGCAAAGACTAGCCGCCAAAGGAGCTGGCGATTTCAATAATCCGCTGGCAGTTTCGGAGCTCATGGCTTTGTGCTCGAAAACTGACTCCGAACTAGTTGTGAACAGCCTTAGGTCGTTAAAGAGATTTGCCGATCCGCAATCTAGTGGCACAGCTCAGGCACTACTTGATTCACCCAATCGTCAAATTCGGAATGCGGCAATTTTACTTTTGTCTTCGTTTACGACTCCGGCAATGTCATCCGCAGCAATATATTTAAGAGAGCCGGAGATTCGCAAGGCTCGAATTGGTTGCGAAATATATGCGGCACTTGGTTCTGCCGATGCACTGAACGAACTTGGTAAGGCACTCACTGACCCAAGGCCAGGTGTGCGGATTCAGGCGCTCGTTGGATTAGCTGGCCGATGTCCGATAGAATTTCGCGGCAAGTTTGTGGAATTGCGTAACGACTTCGAACCCCAAGTGAGATCTATTGCGATACTTTTGGATCCAGGGAGGTGAGGTGGGTCATTGGGTTGTCGATTGTCGGTTATCGGTTGTCAGTTGTCAGTTGTCGGTTATTGGTTGTTGGTTGTTTCGTTTTGATTAATGGCTACAGGAGCATTTCCCTCCGCCAACTGCTAACCGCAAACTGCCGACCACCTGCCAACCACCTGCTAACAACTTGCCAAGAATCAACGTAATGAGGTAATTATGATTTCCAACATAGTAGCAACGATGCTGATTTCTGGAGGACACCAAGGAATGAAACCCTCAGACGTAACCGTGAAGGACCTTACTTTCATGACGGGTTCTTGGACCGCTGAGATTTGGGGCGGAACATTCGAAGAGCATTGGCTCCCAAGCTCCGGAGGCACCATGCAAAACGTTGGCAGATTCATTTCTGGGGGCAAAGTAACCTTTATGGAGTTCGCTTCTATCGAAATGGGCGACAAAGGTTTAGTCATGTGGCTGATGCTAGGTGCGCCATCGAAAGGAGACAAGAAGCCGATGCCATTCACCTTGTCCAGCTTCAAAGACAAAAGAGTTGTCTTTACAAATAAGGAAAACGACTATCCTACAAACATTTGCTATGCGCCGGGGAAGGCTGGAATGCTGATCTGCACATTGGAAGGCAAGGAGAACGGTGCAGATAAGACTGATGTGTTTAATTTTCGCCCAATGAAACCTTAATGGAAAATTGTGTGTTGAACGGACTATGAACCTTGGATACAAGACATTTTGGGTTGGTTTACTGGGATTCGCACTTGTCGCGGGTTGTAACGAACCGAGCCCGCCGGATGAGCCAAAACTCCTTGCGGTAAAGGTAGTCCGGGGCACCGAAGTCAAGCTCATGCTCCTAGAAAAGCTGGATTCGGGCGGCACCGAAGTTGGGCACCACGCTCCCTTTGTGCTTTGTGAAGATGTGAAAGACGCTACTGGAAAAGTGCTGATTCCAATTGGGACGCCAATCAGAGGAGTGATCACTCAAAGCAGGGCTGCTGGCGCACTTTCGGCTGTTATGAATTCGCCAGCGCGACTTCGCATGAAGATTTTTCCAATCGAACTGGCAGGAGGGTCGAAAATTGAATTGGCAGGCCAATTGGATTCTGAAGACTCCGATTTTGGATTTACGGGAGATTCCATTTCATCCCCATCAGCCAATGTTGTTTCAGATTCAACTTATGAGGATGTAGCGAAAAAAGAGGCACTTGCCGCCATAACAGAAATCATTGAGGGCTCGAAGACACTCGAACAACTCAAAGCGGAGCTAAGCGATGATCAAAAGCTCAACAACCTTCTGCATCAATTTGGCTACTCTCAAACGGAGCAGATCATAGGCAAGCAAAAATCCGCAGCGGAGGGAATCAATCGAATCGCCGCCACACTTGACTCATTGCGGAGGGGCAACATCTCTGCACTATCGGGCGGCGAGGCCACCTTGGTCTTGGCGGCTATTGAAGAACTTGGCGGACTGGCTTCAGAAGTCGGAGACAAAATTAGAGGGATATTCAAGGGTCGAAACATTCGCCCCTCGATTGGATCAAGGATTTCGGTTTTTGTTGCCAACGATACGGATGTTTTGATTCGCGGCTGATGTTGCCCGTGAGGTCCGGCGTGGCCGCGCTCGGTTGCA
>JANNJE010000380.1:0-2457 GCA_031405735.1 Armatimonadota bacterium
CGTTAGAATGGACTATATGCCGGAAGACGAGAACTTCCCTGAACCTAGCGAGGTAAAGGAATTTGTGGGCCGATCCGGCGAATCCGGCTCTGAATACTATCACCGTGGTACTGATTCCAAAGGTGTTTATGGTTCTGCCGATAAATTACAGGCATTGGCCGATGGCTTTTACGGCATGAATTGGGTGTTTGGAATAAATATCGCAATCTTTGCGGCATCGAAAATTGGAAGCGCATTTGTAGTCGGAACTGATATCAAAAAAATTGATCCAACACTAGAATTAAATTACTTCTTAGTGACTGTTGTGCTGTTGTTCATTGCAACAAGTTGCACTTCCTTTTCGCGCTGCAAGCAAATCGGTGTAGGAAGAGATTGGTCTCCAATTGGGGCATATCTAGCATCCTTCCTTGTAGGAGTTAATTCAGTGTTTTGCTGCGGAGCCGTAGGCTATCTTGTGATGCCTCAAGTCGCTGCTTCAGAAATGAAGAAATATGGGATATTCACACCACCAACTGGCTCGTTGAAGATTCAATTTATACGAGCCAAGGTCAATGAACTTCGCCGACTGGAAGCCTCCCAAACCAGCTCGATATAAGGTTTCTACTAGGTTCGCACGAAATGGCACGCAGTTTGCGTCCTTTTGTTGTGTTCTGGAAAGAACTTCCGTATAATGGTGACTTGGGTTAGAATGCCCGATATTTGTGTCTGGAGGATCAGTGAAATCTGTAAATAAGTTGTTTGTATTTGGCAAAGTACTTGCCATGTTAGGTTTGGTTTTTGCGTGGGGAACTGCCTCAGCGCAATTTGCATCTCAAAACTGTTCGCTGTATGCGAACCTTGATCCTGTGTTTTTCGGCTCGTCTTCAGGCAATGATTGTTGGGGCTATGTCTCGCCAAGTGGGCGCGAATATGCGATCATGGGTTTGAACAACAAAGTGGCTTTTGTTGATATTACTGACCCGGCCAGCCCAGTTGTTGTGAGCACGATTCCCCATACATCCAGCACATGGGGCGGAATAAAGGTTTATCAGAATTTTTGCTATGCTACAACTGAAACTGCTGGCACAGGCTTGCAAGTCATTGACATGTCTCTCATTGATTCGGGAGTTGTCACCCTCGTTCGAACTATTCCTTCACCAGGGCGAACGCACACGTTAACTTGCGATCCTGTTAGCGGATTTCTCTATACTTGCGGTTCAAGAGACGGCACCGGTACCTCCATGTGCTTTAGCCTTGCAGATCCCTCCAATCCTGTTCAAGTTGGAATTGCTTCCATCACGACAAATTATCAGCACGAATCTACATGCGTTACTTATACTAGTGGCCCTTATGCAGGCAAACAGATTTGGTTTGGGTTCAGTGAGGGGCGAGGGGTTGACGTATACGATGTTACCAATAAGGCGGCTCCAATTTTTCTAAAGCGGATCACATATCCAAATATTGGTTATTGCCACCAGGGTTGGCTCAGCGAAGATCGCAAGTACCTTTATGTTGATGACGAGTTTGACGAGTCAAATCTTAATGTTCCAACTCGATCCTTGATTTTCAATGTCGAAGACCCTGCAAATGGGTTCTTTGTGGGCACTTTCAGCACTGGGGAGGCTGCGATTGACCACAACCAATATGTTCGGGACGGGTTCCTATTTCAAGCCAACTATAGAAGCGGGCTTCGCATTTTTGAACAAGTTCTCTCACCAGAAGCTCCGATTCAGACTGGCTTCTTCGATACATATCCTGCAAACAATTTGCGCGGGTACGATGGCGCCTGGAGTAACTATTGCTTCTTCCCAAGCGGCACTTCCATCGTTAGCGACATCAATCGTGGTTTGTTTGTGATCAATGTCCTTGATGCAACGACTCGTAAGCTAGCTCCACAAGGGTATACGACTTCATCGGGCCGAGTGATGTCAGGCGCACTTTCTGACTTGGCGACTAGCGATGATTTGCGATTGATTCTCAGCTCGAAATCGTCTCTTGCTTCCGCAAAGTATCCGCTGCAAATGGAAGTGACAAGGACGGCTATTGACGCCGACCCGGCCAGAATTCGCATTGCTGTCGAGGCAAATGGACTCAGAAACGCTTCGACCAGCCAGCGGGTTGAGTTGTTTGATTGGATTGCAGGGCAATATGTGATCGTCAAAGAAGGAACGATCCGCAGGACGGACACGGTTGTGACTTCCGATTGGCTTGCCAATCCTTCGCGGTTTGTGAGTTCCGCGACTAAGGAAGTTCGCTCTCGAATCAGCTGGAATACAAACGCAATGGGGAACTACTCGATGTCTGTCGCAATAGACCAAATTCGTCTTGATATTACGCAATAGTGGTAAGGACAAAGTGTAAGCAAAAGCGCGCTGCTGGCCGAGTACCTGCCGTTCATCTTGCTGTTGACCGCGCTGTTCACCGTGTCGGGTGGCATTTATGTGCGCGGCAATCTGCATGGCAGCCCCGGGCTCAATA
>JANNJE010000381.1:0-8968 GCA_031405735.1 Armatimonadota bacterium
AGTAATTGCCTCAAGCACAGTGCCAAGAACCTATGCAGTGTTGCAGATTCAAAGCGGATACAGCTTCGGGCGAGGCACTATGCTGGCCGAAGAAATACCGATTCTATGCGCAGGAGCGGGTATTTCTGCTGCGTGCATCGCTGATCGTTTTTCCCTGATCGGTGCGGTTGAATTTGTGCGTCGTAGCAAGGCTGTGGGAATCAAACCTCTTGTCGGCTGCACAGTCGAACTGGAAGATGGCTGCGAGCTCGTTCTTATTGCAAAAAGCAAACATGGCTACGAATCGCTATCGCACTTGCTGACAGCCTGCCACTTAGAAGAGCCACGCCAGTTTCCACTATGCAACTGGCAACGGCTTGAACAGCATTCTCGTGACTTGATTTGCCTTTCAGGCGGGCATCGTTCGTCGGTGAATCGGCTATTGATTCAAGGACGAACTCAGGAAGCTGCGTCAGAAGTCGAAAAACTTTGCTCTATTTTTGGAAAGAGCAACATTGCAATTCAAATAGATCGAAGTTATTTGCCTTGGGAAGTTTCAGTTAATCGAAATCTGGAATCAATGGCAGACTCGTTAGGAGTTCTTTTAATTGCAGGTGGCAAAGTGACTCACGCTCGTCTGGAACATTTTCCAGTTCAAGATGTTCTGGTTTGCGCGGACACGCTTTGCCGAATCGAAGAAATCATTGGCCGAAAACCAAGAAGAGATGAGTTTCAGCCTCAAATCTCATCCGATGAGCCGTTACGTGAAATCAATGCTGAACGATACTTGCGAACTCCGAAAGAATTTGGCGAGTTGTTTTTTGACCGACCCGAACTGATCGAAAACACCATCCGGTTGGCAGACCGTTGCGATGACGACGTACTTCCGCATCGAACTCGCCTTCCGCAAATCTATTCCGATCCTGGACATACACTACGCGAAATCGCATGGGTGGGTGCGCATGAACGGCATCCAAAAATCACGTCTGGACTAAAAAAGCAGGTTGATCATGAGTTGGAAAGAATCATTCGCCTCAATTTTGCAGAACACTTCCTGACAGCTTGGGATATGTGCAATTGGGCGCGAGAGCAGGGGATTTTCTTTTCTGGGAGGGGATCTGTTGTTGATGCTGCAGTTTCCTATTGTCTTGGATTCTCTAGAATTGACGCATACGAGCACAATCTCCATTTCGATCGTTTCTTGCCAGACGATGGAAGCAAGCGGCCTGACATTGACATTGACTTTGAATCCACGCGCAGGGAGGACGTACGTACATACGTAACACAGAAGTATGGTGTTGATCGTGTAGCAACAGTTGCTGCTGTTGGAACCTATTGCACAAGGGGAATCGTTCGCGAAGTGGGCAAAGTCATTGGCCTGCCAGATTCTCTGATTGGGTATTTAGCAAAGCGAATGCATGGTGGCGTGACGCCTGAGAAGTTAGAATCTTCTTTGCTTCATCGTCCTGAACTAGCAGGCAGCGGAATCCCGAAAGAGCGATTTCGCTGGGTATTTGAACTTGCAGAGAGGATGCAAGACCTCCCTCGCAACATTCGATCCCATTCTTCTGGTGTCCTGATTTCGAGCGAACCTATTTGCAATACCGTTCCAGTTATGTGGTCGGCGACTGAAGTTGATGGAATTGCAGATGAAACTTGCAATCTGAGAATCATTCAATGGGATAAAAGAAGCGCAAAATACTACTTTGACAAGTTCGACATTCTCTGCCTTCGAGGGCAGGATGTTCTACGAGGAACTGAGGAGAGAATTCGGGTAAGCCAAAGCGATTTTAGGATCGAATCATTTCCTTTAGACGATGAGGAGCCGTATCGTGCAATGCGTTCAGGAGAGCTCATCGGAATCCCGCAATCTGCCTCGCCAGCCATGCGGCAAGCGCATATTCGTGTTCGAACATCGAACCTGCATGATGCAAGCTTGGTTCAAGCGGGAATTCGCCCAGGCGTTGGCGGTGCAGTAAAAATTAATGAACTGATTGCTCGGAGGCGCGGAAAACCGTTCACTTTCGAGCATCCCGATCTTGAAGAAATTTTGGGATTGACCTACGGAATTCTGGTTTTTCAAGAGCAAGTGGATCAGCTTTTGCAAAAGTTCGCGGGCTATTCATCAGGCGAAGCCGAAGAGACCAGAGAGAACATTCACAAGCATAGAAGAGAGGAATTTGGCGAATCGGTAAAGGAAGAGATTCTCGCTAGAATTCGAAAGAACGGTTATGACGAAAGCGTGGCAGAAGCCGTCTTTCGATACGTTTCTGAGTTCAAGGGCTACGGGTTTGCTCAAGGGCACGCATTGGCGTTTGCTGAAATTTCGATTCGATGCATCGCCTGTCAGCAAAATTTTCCTGCGGCATACTTTTCTTCTCTTTTAGATGCCCAGCCCACTGGATATTACGGACCATGCACTCTTGTTAATGAAGCGAGAGACAGAGGAATAGCCATACTTCCGCCTTCTTTAAACACAAGCACTTTACGATTTGAAGTAGAAGATGTGCTTTCAGCAATGGATCCTAAAATTCGATTGCCCGACGGTGGAATTCGAGTGTCATTGAAGCAAATTGCAGGGATTTCTTCTGGAACAAGAGATCGTGTGCTATCTGCTAGAGCAGATCACCTGTTTACAAATTTCTTTGATTTCGTGAGTCGTGTTCAGCCAGATCGAGATGAGTTGGAAAGATTGATATTATGCGGATGCTTTGACGAACTTCATCCCAACCGAAGAGCACTTCTCTGGGCGATTCCTTCTGCTATGACTTGGCTGGCTAGTATGTCAGGCAACTCGCTTCATTTGACTTTTGAGGAGCCTGTTCTCGACGAAACAATTGAGGATTTTTCAATTCAAGAAAGGGCAATGTACGAGCGAGAAATTCTTGACCTTGACGTTCATCGCCATTTGGTCGCATTTGAAAGAGAGAGAATTCAATCCAAAGGTGGACTCGATAGTAAAACTATTCGTTCGATGCCAGGTGGAGTCAAATGCATGGTAGTTGGCAACCCAATTCGTCTTCGATTTCCACCAACTCCAAGCGGAAAACGTGTTGTATTTTTCGATCTTGAGGACGAATTCGGACTTCTAAATGTGACTTGCTTCGATGCTGTGTACCGTCGAGATGGGCATGCAATTGTTTGCTCGCCATACGTGGCTCTTCTTGGTGAAACTCAAGACCGAGACGGCCATACTGCTTTTCTAGCAAAACGAGTATTCCCGTATCGGCCGACGCTTTCTGGGCACGTTCCAGATACAACTTCCATTCCTGTTATCACAGGTGATTTCCTATTTGGAGGAGGAAAACAGGGTGGTTTGCTAATGGGCACATAGGATCTACGACACTCAGTCCGCACCAAGAATGATTTCAACTTATATTTCAAAACAAGACAATTCAATTCTTCGCAAATACAATTCGTTTTGAATCCTTTGACGGATATCGCAAAGAAATCTTCTTGCACAATTGCTCAAACCTTGAAATCTCGGCAATCAACTCACCCGACTTCAATATCCGACTCTTACCTCCCGAAATCCGAAATGGAACCATCTTAACTCGAATCGCAGTCGAACGATTGAAGTCAATATGAAATAGTGCCGAATTAGAAGGCAGCGACGAAATCAGATTCCCAAGAGAATAGAAAATCGGCTTTCCCCTATAGAGTTCGGCACCCTGCAAAACATGAGGATGATGCCCGATCACCATATCCACTCCTGCATCAACAAATGCCCTTGCAAGCGAAACCTGATACGGCGTAGGAACTGTCTGCCGTTCGATTCCCCAGTGAATCGCTACTGCCGAAAAAGCTCCTCCTTTCTCCAATTTCCTTACTATTGCATCAATTTTCTTCAGTGCGCTCTTACCTACGACTCCTTGAAATTTCAACGCAGCAACACCTGCTCCCCGCTTAGTTGCAGGAGTGCAAATTTCGTTCGCCGAATCCGCCATAAAGCTCAGAAACGAAGCAAATCTAAAAAGCGCTCCATTTGGAAGGCGAAATTCCGCTGGCCGCTCTGCTTCCAAAATGCTCGCACCAGCACCGGTAAATCGAATGCCTTTTGAAGTCAGCAGCTTCTGCTCTTGCTGCAACCCTTGCACTCCGAAGTCCAACGCATGATTGTTCCCAAGGCTTACCAAATCAATCCCCGCGGAAACAAACTTTGAAATGTGCTCTGGATTTGCTTTCAATACAAACTGCTTCTTCGCCCTTCGATCCTCCAGCGACTTTCGAGCAGTTACCGTTGTCGCATTTGTGAACGGTATTTCGAGATTTACAATCGAAATTGTCGCGCCCTTTAGCGTGGGCTCAATTTCCGAAAGCGATTTGGTTTCCACGGAAATCTGATTGAACATTACGTCGCCGCCGACCGCCAAAGACCAGCGATCAGATTGAACGCTCGACATCTGAGAAAGGCTGGCCAACGACAACAAGAAAAGTAAATTCATTTTTGCAAAAGTATTTAGACTCAATTTACGGATTACTGAACCCATTCGCATCGAAAATCGTAGTACATTTAGAAACGGACTCAAAATAAATGTGGGCCGCCAGGAAAAATAATGCGAAAAACAATTGCAATCTCAGCTCTAGCCGCTTTAGCCATCGTCGTCTACGCCGCAGGCCAAGATCCTGTGCTACTTCGAAAGACATTGAAACTTGATGCAACCGAGACTTACAAAGTGACGATGTCCGGCACGCAGTCCGTTGATGTGCCTTCGATGGGACCCATGGATATGGGCTTCAACGGCTCCTATAACTGGATTTTTAAAACAACTTCAGTGGATACGGCCAAAAATGAAGCAGAAGTTGACGTAACGATGAAAGACTTGAAGTTTGAAATGACTGGGCCGATGCAAATGCCTGATGCACCTGCGCCAAAAGATGTCACTTCAAAGATGAAAGTTGATTCGAGATATAAGATCACGCAGAGCAAGTTAGCCGGGCAAAACATGCAAATGATGATAGCCATGGGCGCTGCGGGTGCAATTTCTCCTTTTATTGAGCTACCTGAAGCTAATGTGAAAGTTGGCGATACATGGGTCGTAACGATTCCAAAATCAATCATGATTGGGGATTTGGATGTTAAGCTCAACGCATCGTTCGCTGGTGAAGGAAATATTGAAGACAAGAAGGGTTACAAGCTCGAAATGTCTGGCCAACTTCCAGTCAATATGGACCTGACCAAAATAATGGAAGAAATGGCGAAGTCTGGCAACGATCCAAGCGGCGGCATGATGGACGGTATGAAAATGACTATGACCGGAAAAATGGATGTTAAAGTCGTTTCTATCGTTGACAAGGCAACTGGAATGGTACTTGCCAGCACCGTAACTGTTGGTTCAGACATGAATGTCAACTTGGTTGATATGGGAATGACGATGCCAGCAAAAGGCTCGACCACTATCAAGTTAGTTTCGAATTAGTTTCTTGGTGAATTGCAAACAAACATTTTGAGGAGCGCGGGCTTGCCGCCCGCGCTCCTTAATTCAGAACCAATTTGTAAGCCCGGAACTCAGCATACTTTTCAAATCCAAGACGCTGGTTAAGGTCATACATGGCATTCGTTTCGTCGTTGTCTGTACAAACCCATTCGTAACCTCGCTCCCTCAAGCTGTCGAAACCGCGAACTTTCAAAGCGGTAACCACTCCCATTCTTCGATAAGATCGCAATACTCCGCTCATTCCAGTTTGAACTGTCTTTGAGCGTTTACCAAGTGGCGAAACGCGCGAGTAACCGATCATAGCCCCTATGTCGAATGCAACAAACATCAGTTCGTAATCATAGAGCGTCTTGTTGTCGAGCATTCGCGAGTACTGATCAAATGGCAAGCGTGTTGGCTCGTCGGGATTCGGAATGTCCTGTGCAATTTCCCATGTCAAGTCATAAAGTCCGCGCTTCCAATTGATTCCGCCCTTCTCCAGCTCAGCAACGGATCTGATTTCGATCCCAGTTCTTGAGATCAAATCAGCCTTAGCCCTCAAATCGTCCGGAATTGAATCCTCGAGTCGTTTGCGTGAAAACGGAACAGTCTGAATGTGCTTCCAGCCTGAGTTCACATAATAGTCAACCATTAGTGAGGAACGAGTGCATGTCCAGCTTGTGATCTCCTTTGCTTGAACTGATTTTGCCTTAGCAATCACCTCGTTGAGAAGCTTTGAAACAGTTTCAATCTTAACGTTTGGCTCAAAGAGCGCTTCCGTAAAAAGGAGCCCAATCTCATCTTCGTTCTTCTCATCCCATAGGCTTGCAAGACCGACAACTTCGTCATTTTCAAGCACTACCCAATTCGAATCAAAGGCCCCATCTGGAGCATGTGAAAACTCAGCCTGAACCATATCGGGCGACTTCGGAAGTTCAGGCAGCATCGCGCGCCAAAGCACTGAATAGGGCTCGTACATTTGGGCGCGTTCGACTTGAAAAATAGGCACGAGTGCCATTATGGCTATTCATGCCTAGACCGGATGAACAAATGGAACTATTTGCTCTTTTTCTCTGTTACTGCAAGACTGATCTTTGTCTTAGGATCTTCCTTCGATTTGGCAGCAGTCACGTTTACGTCCTTCGAACCCAATTTGCCCTGCAAACTTGCCATCTGTTCTTCGCCAGAGCCGAATGTCATGTCCTTCTCGTCGGTGATTTTGCCTTTGTAGAATTCAATAACCTTCTTTGGGTCATCTGAAGTCGTTCGAACAGACATGACAATTTTGGTATCTCCTGCATCAGAATTCATGCTTCCTTCTGCTTCCGATGAGCCAGGATAAAACTCTAAGCCAAGATCAGCCTCAGTGACAGCGCCTGAAGAAACACTTACTTTTTCGCCCTTTTCATTTGTCATGCTGAAGGAATTTCCATCCTTGCCAACATTTGCAGTCGTCACTTTGCCATCTTTGTCCGTGGCTTTCATAGATCCGTCTGCATTGATTTCAAGTTTTTCGCCGTTTGGTCCGGTCATAGTCGCATTTCCAGAACGATCTGTTTCGACCTTCGAGCCGTCCTTACCCAATATGACTGTGTCCTTGCTACCACAACCGATGAGTGAAATTGAGGCCAATACCAACGTTGAACTGAGGATCAAAATTCGTTTCATAAGGATAATTACGAACTGAACTGCTACTTAGTACCTTCAGATCTGAGCTTTGATTTGTTTTGTGGCCGATTTATTGGCTACCCTCAGCTTCAAGAGGATCTGTGAACGATTCGCCAAGCTTCAAACGTACCTCTATCATGTTCATTTCATCATTGGTGCTTGGCACGCTTGTGTACGGTGTTTCGAACACGCGAATCCTCTTCCTCGGAAACAGTCATACATCCAATTATGATGTGCCGTTCATGGTTAAGAACCTTTTGCTTTCTGATTCGATTCCAGGAACTGTTGAAAGCAGATTCATCAGCGGTGGTTTTCTAGAAGACATGTATCGAAACCCCCAGACTCTGCAATCAATTCGTGACGATAAATGGACCCACGTCGTTTTGCAGGCTCAAAAAATCAGTTCAAGCCACAAATACTCTTACTCTAAAGAAGAGGAGATCACTTTGGCACGAGAGGCCAAAAAGGCTGGAAGTGAAGCCCTTTTCTTTGCCGAGTGGTCTCGAAAAGGCATTGATGAGTCGGACTACACTTTTCGAATATACGCTGATATCGCAAAGTCTTCTGGAGCTAAGGTTTTGCCAATTTGCTACATTTGGGACGACGCACGAAAGGCTGACCCACACACAGTTCTTTGGGCAGGTGACGGAAATCATAGCTCTCAAGCGGGAGCATTCTTGGCCGCTACAGTTATCTATGTACAAATCGTGGGGCTCGCTGGGCAACCTTTGTGGCTGCCTTCAGGCGTGAGTCGAGTTCAGTCAAATCTATATCTAAGGTTAGCAAGAACTCGTGGAGGCCCGTAGACATAGAGGAAACTAAAATTTGGCGTAGAATCTCAAGTAATGAAGCTAACTCGCCGGACATTCATTACTTCAGCCGCATCCTCACTAGCCTTTCACGACCGCTCCCTGGATCTTGCTGAAAAGGCCGTTGGTTGGGTGGCAAGACGTGCAGATTCTGCTGCGCAAGATGAGGCGTTTTGGGCGCAGATTCAGCAAGCATTCACACTTGACAGAAACATTGTGAACTTCAACAATGGCGGAGTTTGCCCTTCGCCCAGAGTCGTACTTGATGCTCTTCGTCGCTACTTAGAATATCAAAATCAAGCACCCAGCTTCTATATGTGGCGGCATTTGGAACCTGAAATCGAATCCGTGAGAAGGCGCCTCGCCAAAACATTTGGATGCGATCCAGAAGAGGTCGCGATCACCAGAAACGCTAGCGAAGCCCTGGAAAACGTGCTATTTGGACTGCCAATGCAAGCCGGCGACGAAGCATTGACTACTGAGCTGGACTACCCTCGAATGCTCACGACTCTCGACCAACGAGTTCGTCGGGACGGAATCAAGCTTGTGAAAGTCCCAGTTCCAAACAAGCCAAATTCATCGGATGATCTCCTTAAACCAGTTCGAGATGCGATTACTCCCCGAACCAAAATGATATTGGTAAGTCAAGTTACATTCTTAAATGGGCAAATCTTCCCAGTTTCAGATTTTGTCGAGCTTGGAAACCGTCACGGAATCCCAGTCGTTGTAGATGGTGCCCATGCTTTTGCGCAATTCCCATTCAGTCGGGACGAACTGAGTTGCGATTACTATGGAACGTCGCTTCACAAATGGCTGATGGCTCCAATCGGTACAGGAATGCTGGTAGTTCGGAAGTCAAAAATCGAAGCTCTTTGGCCATTGATGGCGGCTAACCCTGAACAAACTAAGGACATTCGCAAATTTGAGGAAATCGGCACTCATCCGGCAGCGAATCATAACGCAATTGGCGAAGCGCTAAGTTTTCACGAGCTTCTTCAGCCCGATCGTAAGGCCGCGAGGCTCCGATACTTGCGATCTCGATGGACAGAACCGCTTCTGAACGAACCCAATGTTGAATTCCATACAAATCTCGGC
>JANNJE010000382.1:0-5855 GCA_031405735.1 Armatimonadota bacterium
ATCCATCGTTGCAAGTTAACAAGTTCGCTGTCCGTCATTTTGGAAGTCTTGGAAAGGTTTCCAAAGTCGGATACGCCGATGCTTGGCGGCATAGTGAAAGTCATTGCCTTGACTCGAACAAGCTCCGAGTGTTTTTTGACCTGTTCGTAAGTTGCCAATGAAAACGGTGCGCTCCTTCCTGGAGCATGGCAAGGCAAGCATTTTGCCCGGATGACAGGTTCTACAGACTGAAAGTAGGTGCGCGTCTGGAAAGTTTGGATTCCCAGATTCGCTGCGGTGCCTGAGCTCAAGAACGCGAGAGCAATGAACTGGACCATGGCAAATGCAGTCTACCGCAGGAATTTTCATAGAACCTAGGACTTCATGAGAAGCGTCCAATATCTTGATGCTTGCTACAGCTTTGACGCTTGGATTGCTTTGCCTCGGTTCCCAAGAATCCAATTGGCCCACCAACCCAATTGGGCTGAAAGGGACATTGCAGGTTTCTGGCCAGGCATTTCCTGTGGAGCCAATTTCAAAGCGAGGCATTGTACTGATCTTTGTCGCAACTGAGTGTCCAATCGCGAACCGCTACGCTCCGGAAATCAAGCGAGTTTCCAACGAATTTGGACTGAAGGGGTTTTCCTTTTTCAGGGTGTATATGGAGCCAATTGAAAACGCAAACCTAGTGGTTGAACATACGAAGTCCTACGGCTACTCGATGCCTGCATTGCTTGACCCTGATAAAAAGCTGGTTCGCTTAACTGGAGTGAAAGTCACTCCTGAAGCCGTTGTTCTCGATACGACTGGGCACCTTCTGTATCGAGGCCGAATTGACGATCAGAACATTGAGCATGGCAAAATTCGACCAAATTATAGGCGAGACCTTCGAATTGCATTGAACGAGATTTTGGCAGGGAAAGCGGTTTCGGTGAGGTCTACTGCGGCTGTTGGGTGTTTTATTGGGAAGTAGGGTATCGGGTTTAGAGTCTATGATATTGGCGAATCCCAAATACTGACCCTATACCCTATACCCTGCACCTAACACTCAACACCCAACAACTATTTAATGTTGAAATACTTAGCTTCAGGATGATGGACAATAATGGCCGAAGTTGATTGTTCAGGAATTAGCATATACTCTTCGCTCAATTCAATTCCAATATCTACTGGCTGAAGAAGTTCCATTAGTAATTTCTGATCTTCCAAATTCGGGCAGGCGGGATAGCCGAAAGAATATCGAGAACCATGGTACTTAGCACTAAATAATAATCGCATTTCTTCGGGTTCTTGATCGTTAATCCCCATTTCTATGCGAATCTGCTTGTGCCAATACTCTGCAAGCGCTTCAGCGGTTTCTACGCCCATACCATGAACATACAAGTAGTCTTGAAAGTCGCCCCTATCAAACAACGACCGCTCGTACTCTGAAACTTCGGAGCCAACTGTGACAACATGGAATCCAACTACATCCATAACACCTGAATCAACAGACTGAAAGTAGTCTGAAAGGCACAGTTTCCGTTCGGCTGATTGCCGTGGAAACTGAAATCGGCATCGCTCAGATTTTTGGTCTTCTGAATACAAAATGAGGTCATTGCCCTCTGATTGGCACCAAAAGTAACCCCACTTCACTTGCGGTTTCATTCTGGAAGCCAATTCCCGTTTCATTCGCTCAAAAATTGGGTCAACGTTTTCGTCTAACCAAGCTTGAAAGTCGGGATTTGACTGCCCGTCTTTCCGTCGAAACTGCCATTGTCCTCGATAAAGTGCAATAGGATTTATGTATTTGTAAAGTTCAAAGATATCAAACTTCGTATGGCGTTTTGCTCCGTAAAATGGGAGCTTCGGTGGAACAACGTCAGTAGCTATGTTGCTTATCTCGCCTGTAAAGACATAAAGCGAAGGGTTGCTATCCGGCAACCTGTGCGAAGTAACGCGAGGAACTACATCTTTTTCAGGTGCATTGGAAGCATCTTGCAAGGTAGCAAGCTCTTCCATAAGCCGCAACCCCTCAAAAGCGTCTTGTGCGTAGAAAACGTGCCCATTGTAAATGCTCCGCAAGTCTTGCTCAACATAGCTTCTTGTAAGAGCTGCCCCTCCAAGTAGCACAGGAAAAGTATCTAAACCCCGCGAATTCAACTCGTGCAGATTATCTCTCATAATGAGAGTGCTCTTAACCAATAAACCGCTCATTCCTATTGCATCGCACTTGTGTTCAATCGCGTTGTCAATAATGGCTTGTATGGATTGTTTAATGCCGATATTGACGACCCGATATCCATTGTTTGATAGAATAATATCAACTAAATTTTTACCAATATCGTGAACATCCCCTGCAACGGTAGCTAGTAGAATTGATCCCTTGTCCATTCCTTCGGACCGCTCCATTAGAGGCTCAAGAATCTTAACTGAGGCTTTCATTACCTCTGCACTTTGAAGTACAAAAGGCAGCTGCATCTTGCCTGAACCAAACAGTTCGCCTACTGTTTTCATGCCGTCCAGAAGAATGTCGTTGATGATTGCTAGCGGCGAGTACGATTCAAGGGCATCAGTCAAATCGCGATCCAGGTTTTTCTTAATGCCATCTACGATATGGCGTTTGAGGCGGTCTTCGACGGAAAGGCCCTCCATAGGGTCTTCGTTGCCCCCAATTGCTTTGATGTCCTCAAATCGGGCCATCAGCTCGATCAGGGGATCATACGTGCATTCGCGGTTGTTTTCTTCTTCGCCCATGGGTTCAAACGAACTTGAAGGTACCTTTTCGGTGCCTTGAATTGCCGAAAGCAGTCTAAACAAGGACATCGAAGGGAAATTGACGCTTCACGTAGAGTAGTCTCGGCTCTATGCACCACCGAGTCGTTGAATTGCGCTGCGAGTATTTAGAAAATCCGCTTGCAGTAGACAACCCCAATCCCCGATTGAGTTGGAAAATAGCGAGCGAGCGGCCGAATTGCAAACAAGAGGCGTACCAAATCCAGGTTGCATCTAAAACCGAATTGTTTGATGTTGGCAATGCAAACCTTTGGGATTCGGGTGAAGTTACTGGCAATCAGTGCCTAGATGTTCGATATAAAAGCGATCAACTCCAAACGACCGACCAGGCGTATTGGCGTGTCCGTACGAAAGCGTTCGGTGAATGGTCTGAGTTTAGCGAAACGGCACTTTGGGAATGTGCAATTGTTGACCGGAATCGGTGGCATTCCAAGTGGATCAGCTTTCCTTTTGCCGGCGATTGGACGGTTTCGCAGCCTGCACAAATTGTTCGCAAGGCATTCGACTTGCCTCAAAATAGAATCTACCGCGCGAGACTCCACATTTCGGCCCAGGGAATTATCAAACCTTTTTTGAATGGTGATTGGGCGACGGATGCGGAGTTTTTGCCTGGATGGACTGACTATAACCATCGAATTCCTTACGAGACGATTGACGTCACAAATCTGCTGAAAACAGGTCGCAATGTAGTCGGCGGAGTGTTAGGCGACGGATGGCATTGCGGACAAGTTTGCTGGTTTGGGCGAAACCAATACGGAAGCTATCCGATTGGGCTGCTTCGGTTGAGCATCGAATTCGAAGATCGTGAGCCGATGCTGATAGGTTCTGATGCTACTTGGAAAGCGGCCGAATGCGCAATTCGGTCGAACGACTTGATTCAGGGAGAGAGCTTTGATGGTTCCAAACTTTGGTCTGATGCATGGAAAGCGGAGTTCGATGACTCAGAATGGCAATACGCCCGAGCAGCCTCCCTGGGCCAAGTCCAACTGACTTCTAGGAGCTCACTGCCTTGTCGAGTAACCGAAAAACTCAAGCCAATTGAAGTAATCGAAGTTTCAAAGACAGTGAGGATTTATGATTTTGGCCAGAACCACACTGGGAATCTAGAATTGTCAACTGGAGATAGCAGCATTTCAGAACTGACTATTCGGCATGCCGAAATCCTTGATTCGAACGGCGAAATGTACATCGAAAACCTGCGTGCCGCTAAGGCAACTGACTCGGTTTCGAATCTAGGTTCAAACCAGCGTTGGAACCCGCAATTTACATTTCATGGCTATCGCTTTGCCGAAATTGAATCCAAAAGTCCTCAAGAGTTTCTTGAGTCGGTCACTTCGCGAGTCATTCACTCGGATATGAAGCGAACAGGTTGGTTTTCTTGCAGTGATCCTCTATTGAATCGTCTCTTCGAGAACATTGTTTGGGGTCTTCGGAGCAATTTCCTCGATGTGCCAACGGATTGCCCGCAACGCGATGAGCGCCTCGGTTGGACTGGTGACGCTCAAGTATTTGCTTCAACTGCAGGTTACATTTACGACGTAGCTGCTTTCTTTGAAAATTGGTTGGAAGATGTAAATTCGGCTACGTCGGACTCCGGAATTTATCCAAACATTGCACCAAATCTGCTGGAGCTTGGGCAAGGTGCGCCAGGTTGGGCCGATGCAGGAATTCTGGTTCCATTTTCACTCTTTCAAACTTACGGCAACACCGAGCACCTGTCCAATTGCCTGCCAACAATGGAGCGATATGTTCGAACAATTTTGAAATCAAATTCAGATGGGCTTTGGAAAAACCTTCGAAGCCACGATTTTGGCGATTGGCTCAGCATTGGCGAAGAAACAGACAAGACGTTGATTGCAACGGCATTCCTGATAAACAATATGCGCCTGCTATCGTTTCGAGCCGGAATAAACTTGCTTCGAGAATGGCGGGTGTCCATGGAAGCATTTGAACGAGAGTTTATGGAAAGCGGGCGTTTGAAGCATGAAACCCAATCGGGATACGCACTTACTCTCGCTTTTCGCATCGGAAAACCAAAAACCTGGCCCAGCATGGCCCATCGCTTAGCACAAATTATCGAGGAAAATGGCTGTCAAATTGCGACCGGATTTTTAGGAGTAAGCCACTTGCTCCCAGTTTTGTCGGAATTTGGATACTTTGATCTTTGTTACAAGCTTCTGATGAGAAAGGAATTTCCAAGTTGGCTGTATCCGGTAACGCATGGCGCAACGACAATTTGGGAGCGGTGGGATGGCTGGACCGAGGAAAAGGGCTTTCAAGACCCAGGGATGAATTCTTTCAACCACTATGCCTATGGTTCTGTCGGAGAGTGGCTGTTTGAGCACATAGGAGGCATTCAGCCATTGACAGATCATCATGGGTTTAGCCATTTCAGGCTTGCGCCGACCCCCGGAGGTGATTTGGCCTGGGCAAAAGTAAGATTCGATTCTAGATATGGCACGATTCGCTCTGATTGGAATTACGGCCTAGATGGATTCAGTTGGGAAATCGAGGTTCCGCCAAATACTTCAGCAGAAGTTTTACTTCCACCGTTGGAATCCAAGGCAAATTGGCAATTGGATGGGAACACATTACGGACAAAAGTGTCGAATTTTGGCGGCTCAAAGAGGAGTTCGGTTCTCTTGAATAGCGGAATCTTCCGACTTTCGACCCGATGACCAAACAACTTACGGAGTTAGTTGCGTCTAAGCATTCGTGAGGGCTCGCGCATTTACTTTGATTGAAATTTTGGTGGTTATCGCTATCGTGGCGGTGCTTGCCGCGATTTTGCTGCCAGTTCTTACCCAAGCGAAGGAAGCATCGTTACGAACAGCCTGTACTTCAAACCTCAAGCAGCTCGGAATTGGAATGATCATGTACGTTGACGATTACGACTCACGATTTCCCGATCGTTGTGATCTCAAAGGCGCACTCCTGGGCGGTTACCGTCCTTGGACAACATGGCCGCCAAGCGATCCCCGTGCCGGTTGGGCGTATGTCCTTATTCAGCCCTATTTGGGCAACGAGCCAGCATATTGCCCTTCGAGCCGAGCCAAATACGCGAAACTAGTTCAAGTTGAGCAAACTACTTCATTGGCTGC
>JANNJE010000383.1:0-5256 GCA_031405735.1 Armatimonadota bacterium
GAACGAAGTGAGAGGGAGAGGGGGAAAGGGGGCTAGGGTTACTGGAATCGAAGCAGGGATGCGGAGATGTGGAGCTGCAAATGCCCCCTCTCTCAGGAACAAAAGGAGAGAGAGGGAGAGGGGGGTGACCGGTTCAGTCGGTCAAAAGCCTTTAGCCTAGTTTAATCACAAGAATCGAACCCATTGGATTCCATTCAATGGAGCCACAAACCACTCTTCATTTGTTTGTCAGCATTACAACTGACACTAAGAAGCGGACTTGCACCAAGCCAGCATTTGTCCCCATCCTAAGTCAAGGTGAAAACAATAGCTAATCAAAACATGTGCATTTGGACTCGAATTGTAAGGGCCGGAGCACTAACGGTGATGTTTGGACTCATTGGGATGGAAGTTGCCCAGAAAATCAGGCGCACTCGAATAAAGACCCACATAGACCTGCAACTCGATTCGGCGCTCGAAGACTCGATGGATTGCAGCGATCCCGTAGCTAAATTCTGAGCAAAGCCACAATCCCAAGGAAGAATCAAAAAAATGAGACCTATTTACCTTTTACTTCTAGCTTCAATCGCAATGTGCGGTTGCGGCAGCGACAACAAGTCGGCTGGGAAGGATTCCGAATCCTTTGGACAAAAGGTGGCGGAGCAAACGCAGAATGCGTCTAGCGATGCCGTTGAAACGAGCAAGGACCTTCAAGCTGCAGCAATGCTGACTCCCAAGATTAAACTCGCAATCTCGGCTGACAAGCAGCTGAACGATTCAAAAAACTTAATAAATGTGGACTCAACTGAAGAAAAAGTCACATTGGAAGGCCATGTGACCAGCATAGCGCTAAAGGAAATTGCAGGCACGATAGCCACGAAGATCTTGAAAGAAAGTGAAGCAAAGCAATCTCTTGACAACAAACTAGAAATCAAGCCATGAGCTCCTCCGACAACCCGAAATGAGTGGCACACGGCTGCTCCACGAATGGAAAAACAAAATGAGAGAAAATATTTTCGCGACACTACCCACTGCTGAGGCAGCCACGAAGGCCGTTGGCGCCCTTCTGGACCACGGAGTTCAATCGACAGATATCAGTATTCTGATGAAATCAGTCCCCGCGATTGAAGGCGAATCCCATGAATTGCGCGAGCACGCCGAATCAGGCATTAGCGTAACGACGGCTGGCGATGCCGGATCGGGAGCGGTGTCCGGAGCCGGAATTGGATTAGGGCTCGGCACTTTGGCTGCGATCGCATCTGTAACCCTTCCCGGTGTTGGAATCATTCTTGGCGGCGGCGCGCTTGTTGCCGCTTTGGCTGGAATGGTGGGCGCAACTGCGGCAGGTGCCATTGCTGGAGGCGTAACAGGATTCTTAAAGGATCAAGGCGTTGAACCGGTGCAGATAGAAGTGTTTTCTTCGACCTTAGAGTCCGGCGGCGCACTAATTGGCGTTTCGTACCCAAGCGGCGGTGCCGACCTTTACGAAATTCAATCAGTGTTAGAAAAGTATGGCGGCATTATCCACCCTATGCCTTCAGTCTATGCCGTTCCTAGAGAACCAGGGCCTGTCACAGTTCTATAGATTTATATCAGCAAACCATCCGCCCATGACTCACCTCCGGGCGGATGGTTCGGGGGCTACGTTTTGCGATTAATTAGTGGATGAGAAGTGTCATTGGTAAGAGAATCAATCCTCTCCCTATTGCCAAGTCTGTTAAAAGTAGCCACCAAAGCTAGGCGAAACCTGCGATGCACACTGCCAGGTACTTCAAAATGAGCAATTGCGTCTTGTAATTCGAGAGTCTTTTTCCTCAAGTGACTGTAAAGTGGTTTGAGCTCGTCCTCAGATACTCTAATTTTCAGTCCAACGTCAAACGGAATGTCACATTCCACAAATCTCTTCCATTGCTCGTTGAAAGTCACTAATGTAATGAAATGGTCAATTGTCGAAGGCTCTGCATAACTCAGGTTCTGCCTAAAGAACAGTTGCATTTCCCGGTATGCAGGAAGAATTATCTCCCGTAATTGCTTATCGTTGTAATCATTGTCTGGTGCGAGGTAAGTTTGAATAACTCTTTCGCTGTGCTTAGCCATTTTTTCAGGTGGTATTTCCTCAATGCCGGTCAGTAAATCAGCAGCACTTTCTGAATTTGCGTCAGACACTTTCAATCTATATTCACTCAGAGCCTGGATTTCCAATCGTTTCGCCCAAAGTGGCGCGTAGAATTCCTGCAACTGCTTTTGGCACCATTCAAGCTTTCTCTGCTTTTCCTGATGTCGCGATGTAAGATATGCGCCAACCAAGACTCCCAGGAATCCTGTAAGAGGTGCCAACCAAGGATTGTCTGCCATGTATCGATTATGAGTTGTATAGGGCATTTGCGACTTTGCTCGTGCCCTATACCACTTTACGCCCCAATCGTCGCGCTGACCGTTTCTGAAATCGGACCGACATCGCCTCTCGTGCTCACCCATTGGCCGATTACGTGCGCAATTTGCCCGCCATCTTCGCCATCAAAAATTGCTGTATACGGCGCTCGCGTGTCGTCGGCAAGGAATTCGCATTCCGACAAATCTCCCGGTGCTGGGCCGCCAATCTTGATCCATAGCCGACAACTTCTTACGCCAGCAGGCTTTGCCCTGGATGTAGGTGTGTTGACGTCTGCAAAGTTCACTGTTAGCCGCAATCGTTGAGAAGTATCAACAACCAAAATCGGCTGAGACGTGGGTGCGCCAACAGGAGTTCGAATTGTATCGAGAGCTCGCAAACCCAGATCTTCCCTGTCGTCGTCGGACATTCCGTTGGCAACTAGCAAGCCGTAAAGCGTGCTAAAAGCCGATTCCAAAGTCCCTCGGGAGCCGTTTTTTGTGGAAGTTGCCGACGCAGAAGCGGCAAGTGCGGCAACTGCGGCGGCGAGGTCCGTTTTAAAGGCGGCGGCACCAGCGATGACCGCGTCATCGGTCGTGGCTAGCAAACCTAGCGAAGCAATTACGGGTCCAATTTTTCCTACGAAGTTGTCCATCATGGCATCCAGGTCCTGGTCGCGGTCGGGCAGTTGCGGTTGACTCATTGTTTTCTCCTTAGTGGGCGGCTTAGATTTCGAGTGCCCACAATATTTTTTTTCGACGACCGCAAAAAAAATTCCTTCTTGCTTTTTTTGTTGCGGTTTGAACTATTTTTTTTGTTTTTCGGAAAGATAATTCGCCAAAACTGGGCAGTGTTCCGTCGCTCTCCAATACTGTTCCACTGCTCCCCAATCGTAGAGAGCCATTCTCGAACGGTGTTCTGCTACTCCCGAAGCATGTTCCACCACTCCCCAGTAGTGGTCAGCCGCTCCCCAAGAGTGTTTCGCTACTCTCTAGCACTGGTCAGCCATTCCCCACCAGTGGAGCGCGGTGGAACATCAGTGGGGAGCCGCAGAACAACAGTAGGGAACGACGGAACAAGAGTGGAATGGCCATTCTTCGACTAATTTGGTCAATTTTGAACTTGGGGTGTTACAATGAAGAGCCCATCAATCCAGTGCATCGCTGTGAGGGCCGATGGATCAAATACAATATCTCCTATAATCGGGTATGAAACTATTGCTGAAAGCGATAATTGGGGTTGCTTTAATTGGTTGCAAATATCCTCAGTCTGGGCCAAGTGTCCCCACAAAAGATGAAAAGAGCAAACCGCCCTCAGCGGCTAATATCCAGAAAGTTCCCTACTATCAAGGCGAACAAAATACACCTCAACTTGAATTCGAAGAAATCTCTATTTACTCATCACCGATGCCTGGCAAGGAGGGCTGGATGACGCATCGGTATGAATTCGATGTACCTAACACTAACTGGCAATATGTCCTCATTTGTGAGACGGAAGACTTGACAGGCGAAGGCAGCACCCATAGCTACGGCAATATGACTTCAATCAACCTCTACAGACCGCAAGGATTGAAGCCGCTCCTGTTACCCGTTGTCCACAAAAAAGCTGGACTTCAAAGTTTCGTAACATGGCTTCCATGGGCGGGACATTACGCCATTGCTGTCGCTTGGAACGGGCCATTTGTTGTCGGGCTCTATCGTTCAAAGCACAAGCTGAAAGACGAAGAGCTTCCGTGGGGCATCTTGACAAAAGATTTTTCAAGGAAATGGCTTGCTGCTCTTGCAGACTTTGAAAAAATCCTCGAAGAACGAGAAGTGAAGCGAAGAGATGATGAGCTTTGGGAAGACTACCAAGCTCGCCGTCGTGCATCCGAACGTCTGCGCCGAGGGAGATAGCAACTCATTTCCTAACGTTCAGCCAGCGCCCTGGTGATCAAGTTTGTGGTCCTGACAACTGCGAATGACAAGAGGTCGAAGTCGGTTTGTGTGATGCGGTCGTAGTTGGGCTAAACTTGGCAAGTGACGGATGAAATTCGGAAAGCACTTGAACTCGTTGTCTTGAAGGCGAAACAGGTTGAGAATTCCTCATATTTCAAGCACGTTTGGAGGAATGAGGGTCTCAATTTCAAATTCAGTTTCGAATGTGTAGATGGAATGCTTCAATCGAATTTTCCGGAGGAAGGCGATTTGGAAGCAATCATCCTGACTGTACGGATGTTCATTCAAGACAATGACCAAGTATCCTTTGGCAGTCTAGCCAGGCTTTTGGACAGTTGCGAAGTTAGCGAGGAATGGAAGTACTGGTTCAAGCACTTTAGGTTTCTTTTGAACGAATCTTTGGATCGCAATCTCAAATTGACAGTAAACGGTATAAGTTATTCCGAAAGGGACGTGCTCAATACGTTCGTTTATGGTTTCTATTCTCACACCAAACCAAAATACTTGGAGACTGCGTTAGCGTGGCAGTCGTGCTCCGACTTTCCAATAATGAAATTTGAATTTCACACAATCGTGAGCAATCTAATGTTTACAATTGCAAATTTGGGACAGCTTTGCGAATGTGAGCTACAGAGAACGGTGCCGTCACCGCACGAAACTCTCAACTAACTCTTGGAGTGAGGCTCAATCGCTATTGAATCCCCGACGCTCTCCGATCCAAAAACCTTCCAATCAATGCCGACGTATCCCGAAGGTACACAGCGGTCATTCCATCCAGCTTTGGATTCTTGGAAGCCGAATCGTAACGCGAACGCAGCCTTCGAAGAGCATCGCTTGCCAGCATTCGAACATCTTCTAGAACCTGCCCTTGCCCTGCGCCAGCTTGAACAATTAGTCCCTGCACAGCAAACCGTTGCAAATCACGTCGGAGGGGAACAGAACGGTTTCCTGAACCAATGTCCGAAAACA
>JANNJE010000384.1:0-9627 GCA_031405735.1 Armatimonadota bacterium
TCCCTCTCCCATAAAGGGAGAGGGTTTGCATTCCAACTCTTACCCCTGGTTCAGCGATCGAGGGACTTGACAATTCTCTCAAACTCATCGGATTCGTACCGATCAAGCTCAATTCGATTTGAATCTGAGGTTGTGCCATCAGACTGAAACCAGGCTTCCAGAGCTAAATACAGTTTTCGATCTGGGTCCAATTCGCTTGCCAATCGAATCGCCTTTAATGCCTTCGGCTTCTGATCTGCACCCCAAAAAGCGACTGCGGACTTCATCAGAATGTAGTCGTCTCCGGGAGAGAGATCATGTGCGGCCTTGAGAGGCTCCAATGCTTCTGAAAACTTGCGCATTTCCATTAGCAAATCTGCGAGCCAATAGTGATAGAAGGAGTTCGTAGGATCAACGATGGCCGCTCTTTCTGCAGCACGAATCGCGCCAGAAATCATCTTTGCGTCTCTGCAAACTTCAGCTAGCTTGAAGTGGTAATTCGAATTGCTGGGCTCTGTGGCAATTGCGCGCTCTAGCTGGTCTATCGCCAGTTGAAATTGCGAATTTCTACGATGTATTTCTGCCAAAGCGATTCTTGCCTCTGCACAATCGCCATCAGATTCAATTACTGCTTGCAACATTGCAAGAGATTCCTCTTCTCGGTCCGCCATTTCAAGCGCGATGGCTAAATCTACGCGAGCCGATGAGTTTCCCTTGGATTGTTCGACCGCACGTTCAAAGTGCTCAAGTGCCAACTTTGTGTTTCCCGCTTCCAAGGCCGCATTTCCGAGTTTCTTAGAATCCTCTGGTGTCTTCCCCTTTTTTGATAGCCAAGATGGGGGCGGAGCATCGTTCTTCGGGTCAAATTGCACTACACCGAACAAGTCGCTCAGATGCTTGCGTTCGTCGCTCATAGCTTTAGCTTACGCGAACTTGAAATGTCCCTGCTTGAAGTTTCCAGAGGTCGAAATGCGAGGGTTATCGGGTAGCTGCTGCCAGAAAGAGGAATCGTTTGTAACGTAAAGAGTCGCGAAGCGCCTGGCTCTAAACGGAGCCTCAAAATTCGGCGTTCGTCTTTGGGTTGAAGAAGCGGAGTCCTTAGAATTTGCCCATTTACTGCAAACAGCGCCCCTGAATATCCAGCGCTTGCTTCAAATACGACTTCTACATCCGCCACAACCGACGTTGGGTTCTCAACTCGTGCGCGAATTGTGTAGATCACCCCAAAGTTGCCGTCAAGGTACATTTCTCCGCTTGAATTGGCAATAGGCTGCTGCCCAATTCTTACAAAACTGTGACGCCCACCGACCAGATAAATGACATCCAATTCCTTAAATGGAACGGGATAAATATGCGGAGAAATGAGAGAACCAACATCCTCACCTCCACGAATCGGCAAACTGCCTAGCACGCGCCAAGGTGTATTCGATGCCAATGCTTGAGACCAGCGGTAGTCAGGCTGAAAAGGCAGTTTCGCATCTGCTCGAACCATAACAGAACTCGGCCCGCCTTCCAACAGTGCCAGGTATATAAGGCCGCTTACTGTTTCGTGCGGTGCCAATCGCTTTAGCGAGATCGGCAAGGAGCCATGAGGCGGAATCGTGAGAATCTCACCGGAACTGCACATCCAATTTCGTAAGAACGAGTCGCCAGCTTCAATGCCTGCAAATACAGGATTTTTGTCCACCTGCGAGTCGCCAGGAATCAGCAAAATTGTGGCGGGTTTCTCAGATGTGTTTATGATTTGTGAGTGAAACAGGAGCCCTTTGCCAGCTTCATTTACATGATGAAAAAGCATCCGGACTGGCTTTCCAGATTGAATTCGTCCGCCGAAAACTTGGCCGATATTCTCTAGCGTCTCTGGAAAATTGCAATACCAAAGCTCAGTTTCACTCTGCACAATCTTTGGCGCATTTCGGATCACAACGTAAACGATGCCTTCGCTAGTTTGTGACTCGGGAGCTGAAACATTGACCCTCACAGGAATTGTTTTAGCTTCTCCAGGCGCCAGCGATCCAATTTCAGGAACCTCAAACCGAACTTCTGGACTAGGTGTTGTCTTCAACTGGTTCCATATCGCAGATTCGACCGCTCCTTTGCATATTGCAGCGTTTGCAGGAATTCCAGTCACGGTAACCGCTGCATTTTGGGGAAACATTGCTGCAAGCTGCAACACTCTTACTGAAATCGTTGAAACTTGGGAACCTGAAGTGACGAAAATCTTTGCGGAACCCGCCATGCCGCTTATCAAAACTAAGTTGCCGGGCACTTTTTTAACGTTTACAACTGTTTCGTCGGAAGAGGCCGTGGTCGCCTTCAAAGCCAATCGCCCCGACAATTGAATTCGAATTTCCTTTCCATTCCCCATAGAAACAGACTTCGAGCCAATAGAAATTGGCGGCAGTGAAAGCGCCTTGTTGAGGTTTGTCGCCCAAGATTTAGCAAGGTCAAGGGGACTGGTGTTTGCTGCTTCGGCGTCTTCAATCTCAACCCGAAAAACGCTTCGGTCATTCAAAAAGATTTGAGCTTTAGAACCCCTCGATTCGGCTCGAGCTTTTGCACCTCCAGAATAACGATTGAGCGAAGAAATAAGAGATCGGGTGCGGCGTGTAGGATTTCCAGATCGAATCACCAATACCGGAGATTCATTCACATAAACGATGTTTCCGGCAAGTCGAGCCGGAGCGGCAAAAGCATTGCCACACATAAGCCCCAAAATAGGCCCAATCAGCCAAAGTCCACGTTTCCCCATTTCCCGTCTCCTAGAGTACCTTTCCTGGTAGTTATTCCATGTATTGGGTTGGATCATGCGGAGTGATTGTTGGCAAGTTGTTTGCAGGTGGCTGGCTACTTGCCAACAACTTGCCGACCATTTGCCAACGCCAACCAAGGTCGTGCCCCAGCAATTTCCACAGGTATCTGCACATTTCCGTGTTTTTGCCTGGAAAAACCTTATAATGGATCCCTCTGCTCTTGAAAGGGAAGGAAATTATCATGAACCGAAATTCCATTTTGTCATTTATCATCGTCGCAACAGGCACGGGGGCATTGTTAGCTACTACTGCAACTTCGCAATTCGGTGCACCAAAGGCTTTTGTGAGCCTTCAGCCAACGACTCCTGGAACAAGCCAATCCGGACATGCCAATGTCTCCGGCACATCTCGTGCAGGGCAGTTTGTTGGCGGCGGAGCAGGACTGACCAACGTTAATGCTGCCCAACTAGGGGGGCTCGCCGCCTCTGCGTTTGGCCAGCTCTCGAGTACTAACCTATGGACTGGCACGAATAATTTCAGCAACGCTGGTAACAGCTTCACTGGAAATGGTTCGGGACTGACAGGCGTCAACGCAGATTTTTTGGACGGAATCAATTCGACCGCGTTTTTGCAAGGGATTCCGATTCCACTTGTACTAAGTGGGACGAACTCGAACGCGATCATCCACGCGACGAACACGACCTCGGGGGCGTCACTCGCCGCAGCGATTCGGGGTACAGCGTTCGATTCGACGGCTGAAGCGTACGGCGGGTTCTTTGAAAGCAACTCCATCGGCGTTCGCGCCGTGGGCAGTAGTCAGGGGATCGTTGGCATAAGCTCGGGCGGATTTGGAGTTGTAGGCGTCGGACAGTTTCGAGGCGGCTCGTTCCACGCCAGCGATGTCAACGGATATGGCGTCTATGCGACAGGAACTTCCACCGCCATTTACGCGCATGGACTTTCAGGCATCGGAATTAATGCATACGGTACGACGTTCGGCGGCAGGTTCAGCTCGACGGCTGACGCCGGAACCGGAGTTAGTGGGTACGCAGGGGGATCAGGGCTCACACACGGCGTGTTCGGGCATAGCATAAGCTCCGATGGGTACGGCGTTTACGGACAGAACACTGGCTCGGGCGGCTCCACTGGCGGCGTTTACGGGATGAGTAACAGCACATCCGGCCACGGCGTTACTGGCGTGGCGAATGCTGGCAGCGGACCCGCAATGGGCGTATACGGCGAAAGCAACAGCACCGATGGCCGCGGAGTCTTCGGCATCGCAAACCCCGTCAACGGTCTTGGTAGCGGCGGCTTGTTCGTCACTTTGAGCTCGACAGGTGGTTCTGCCGTCGAGGGCCGTGCCCTCGCGCTCACCGGTCCCACAATCGCCGTCTACGGCTTCAACATGAGCTCGAGCGGGCACGGCGTCTACGGCTCCGCAGGCAGCACCGGCGTCAACTATGGCGTCACTGGCAGAAGCCTTAGCGCTCAAGGCTACGCAGGGTATTTCACTGGCATCGGCCCCGACGCACTTTACGTGGAAAACACGAGCACTGGACGAGGAATCCTCGTCAACACAATCTCCGACACGGCTATCTGGGCGAACACGACGAACGGATTTGCAGGGTTGGATGCTCGCAACGGAAACACATCGGGCCTCGGAGTTTTCGGCTACGCATCGGGCAGCTCTGGCGTCAATTACGGTGTAGCTGGTCAGACCGCGAGTGCAATTGGATACGGCATTTTTGCCTTTGGCAATTCTGGTGCTACTGGCACCAAATCTTTCCGAATAGATCATCCGTTCGACCCAGAAAATAAGTATCTGCTACACTATGCAAGCGAAAGCCCAATGCCTCAGAATTTCTACGTGGGCAATGTTATCACGGACGCCAAAGGTTATGCATGGGTAGATTTGCCTGATTACTTCTCGGAGATCAACACGAATTTCAAGTATCAGTTGACGGTTGTTGACGGTCCGAATTCTGGCGAAGACGACTTCGTGCAAGTAAAGGTAAGGCAGGAAATCAAAGAGGGCCGCTTCCAAATCAGAACTAGCACCGCTAACACGAAAGTCTCATGGCGTGTAGATGCAGACCGAAACGATGTTTACGTTCGAAACTTTAAGCCGAAAGACGTAGTTGAGAAGCAGGGCCGCGAAAGAGGCACTTATCAGCATCCCGAACTTTACGGAATGCCAAAGGAACGCGGGACGAACTATCTGGCACAAACGCTTGAGCAAACCAAGCTACCGATGCCAAAACGGTAAGCATTGCTGGGAGTCGCTGGGAGTAGCTAGGAGTGGCGAGGAATTGTTGGGGATTGCTTTGCTCCTCTCAACAATTCCCAGCTACTCCCATCGACTCCCAGCCATTCCCGGCCATTCCCAAGTGAATTCAATCAATCTCCAACGAGCGAAATCTCTTCTCAGTCCCATCCAGATTCTCCGTAAGAATTTGGTATGCCCAGGCGACACGACGCTGAATCAAAGCCGCTTGTTCGCGTTCTTTTGAATCCACTGGAAACCGCTTTGGATCAGCTCGATCGCTCAATTCAATGTATTTCTTGCGGATGTCAACGAATTTCGAATTCTCGGGGACTCCCAAAAGCTTTCGGGCATACGCTGGCTTTTCGGCATCAGTCAGTTCGCGAGTTGTGACAATGTATTCCTCAACTTCTTCAGAGGGCCGATGAGGTCTTGGAGATTTCAATGCGTCTTCAAGCTCCTTTTCAGCAGATTCGTAGTCAACTCCAGAAATTCGATCCCATTCTCGGCCAACATAACCGCGCAAGATGTCATACGCTCGTTTTCCTTCGCTCATGATTTGACTCCGAAAACCTGTTCTGCCTCATCAAACGAGTTCGTAAGTGCATGAAGTTGAGATAATGTTTCTCGCATAGTTTCCTGTTCGCCTTCGCTTCCTGAGGTCGCTGCCAAAGCAAGTCTTGTTCTCAATTCTGACAAAAGTGCGACGGCTTGTGAGAGATTGGCATCAATTCCATCAATTGCTTCCCTCGCCATCTCGATTTGTGCCAATTGAGATTCGTGAGCTTGAATCCCTGATTCTAACATTTCGCGCTCTGGTTGAGTTGTTGCCGACTCAACATTTGCCCGGAGCCTAGTAATCGTGTCTTCGACATTAACGGAACCATTTACAGCGTTCTTTAGTTGGTCGCGAGTGTTCAACAGCTTTATTGACTGCTCCATCAAATTGTTGCACTCTTGTTGAGCTTCTGTTCCCATAACTCTAACGAGTCCGTTGTCCTTGTTACTTTCAATGATCTCATTTATCTCGCCATTCAGTTTGACAAGCGGCATTAGGCGAGATCGGTTCTCATTTTTGACTTGATCCAGCGGGTTCGAATTGCGATTCTGTGATGCTAACTTAAACCCGCCAGCCAGCACCATGACAGCGAATCCGCCAAAACCAAGCACCATCATTTCAGGGCGTTGCAAGATCAAGCCCAAAACTCCAAGGCCAGCAAAGAGCCAGCTTACAGGCTGAATTCTGAATTTCACGGCTTGATCCTCAGCGATAAGGCAGCATCGAAAATTCTACCGTCTTTGAACCGGATGAACGGTTCTAAGTAAATGCCGTTCTGAACCGCGAACTGACCAGTTAGTCGCAAGAATGTACTGGCCGATTTCCATTCATGCGTAAGTGCAAAAGTTGCAAACTGGTCTGGTTTTGGCATCCAAGTAAGTGAAACATCTGTGACATCGAGCAACTCATCTTTGATTGTCTCACCTCGCCGAAAGGAAACATGGTCAAGTGCCAAGGACGTATTTGGAGTAATCGTCATTCGGCCATCAACGCCAATTGCCCGTTCATATCCCCTGCCTCTTCCTGGCGATTCTTCTGGCCGACGAATAACCGTAAGAGCCGTCGCGTTTATTGCCAGATTGTGTCCTTCCATGATGGAAAATCCAAATTTGTCACCAATTCTTCCCATAAATCCTTGTTGACGGCCTTCTCCGGCATCTGCGTAACCGAGTACAAATGGAAATGCTCGGCCTCCAACTGTCAAGTGTATGGTGCCAGCATAAACGGATTCTCGCAAAACAATAGAACGACCAAATGGCAGGTACTGCTTCCCCACTCTCCAATACCCCTTGTCTTCAATATAATACTCGTCAAAACTGCCGGGGTCGCCATCGTTTGGAATTCGTTGAAATTTTTGCGAAACTACAAAATTGAAGCCGGGTTCAAGAGTGAAATCAAGCGCAACCGTAGAAAAACGGCCCATCGGATCATATCCTTTCAATCCTTTGTTCTCAGATGGATGAAATTGGTACTGGATGGTTACATCAAGCCGAATAAAAACGTCCGGACTCTGCGCATTCGATACCGTTGCCAGCGATAGACAACCGAAAAAGACTAATCCCTTGAAGCGCATAGAAATTCAATCGCCTCCTGAGTTGGAAGTGTTTGTTGAGAAGAAGTCCTGAGGTCGCGAATGGTCAGCGAATTTGAATTCACTTCGTCCTCACCGATTATGCAGGCGAATCCGGCATTGTGACGATCTGCTTGCTTGAGTTGGCTTTTCATGCTTCGGCCATCGTAGTCCATCACGACCGAAATACAATTTTGGCGAAGCTGGTCTGCGATACTCCTGGCCATTTTGAGCAAACCAGGTTCTGCAATAACAATGTAAACATCCAGCCCGCTGTGCTGCCAAGATATCCCGGCTGCCTCAAGTGTCAGCAATGCGCGCTCTATGCCAATCCCGAATCCAACACTTGGAACATTTGGTCCTCCAAGTTCTTTGATCAAGTTGTCATAACGGCCCCCGCCGCCGATCGCACTCTGTGCCCCAATGGTGTCAACTTGCAGTTCAAATACGGTTTCCGTGTAGTAATCCAGACCACGAACGATTTGCGGCGCCACTTCGTA
The DNA here is from genome assembly GCA_031405735.1 of Armatimonadota bacterium. Classification (GTDB taxonomy): domain Bacteria; phylum Armatimonadota; class Fimbriimonadia; order Fimbriimonadales; family Fimbriimonadaceae; genus JANNJE01. The sequence goes on from JANNJE010000384.1 coordinate 7,625, forward strand.
TCGAATACGCGATTGATCGAGCAGCCGCTGCAACACTTCAAAATTTGTCTTTGATTCCGGCTCCAAAAAGTCGAGGATAGATGGAGATGTCTTTAACAGTTCAATTGTTTCCGCATCTTTAGAATCGAGCAGGCGAAGTGGATTCTTGCGAACTCGTTCTTGATAGTCTTCGGCCTGGGATTTCAAAAAGGAATCTGCAAAGGAAAGCAATGCGGCTTGATACTCTGAGCGGCATTGCTCGCGGCCTATCGAGTTTATTAGAACGGAAAAATCTGAAAGCCCGAGTGATTCATAGAAGCGAATTGCAATTTCAATCACCTCGGCATCGGCGGCGGGTGATGAGCTTCCGATGAGTTCAATTCCAACTTGATGGTGCTCTCTTAGCCGTCCTTTCTGGGGTCGTTCATATCGAAAAACGGGAGTAATGTAAAAGATTCGGGCAGGAATCTGCTGAAGCAAATTGTGTTCGATCATGGCTCGCATTGCAGGTGCAGTGCCTTCCGCTTTCAGCGTGTTGCTACGCCCTCCTTTGTCGAGGAAATCGTACATCTGCTTAGTAACGATGTCGCTGGTTTCACCAACACTTCGCAAAAAAAGCTCGGTATCTTCAAAAGTCGGTGTGCGAATTTCTTCGAAGCCATACTTCGCCACGTGGCTTCGAAAGGCGGATTCAATGCGTTGCCATGCAAAAGATCCTGAAGGCAAGACATCTTCGGTACCTCGGGGAGCTTGAAATCGCATTAGGATTATTGTGGCTCAAACCACGATAGCCCCGAAGTGTCCTTCGGGGCTATCGTGCCGATCCAGGTTGCCTGAATCTACTGGATTTCCCATACCCAGCGATCTATTGAGACCGTCCAGCCATCAATGTCCGAAACATCCTGTGTCGGTACCGTGAAGTGGCGCGTTCGAATCGCAAGTGCAGGGCCAACGAAATTAGCCAGAGTGCCCGTTACGTTGCCGATAAAGGTTACATCTGCAAATGTTGAAATGCGCGAGTCAAACGTCACATAAGCATTCGTTGAGTAGTTCCAAGCTTGGCTAAAACAACTAAGGTCGTTTCTCGAACTTGAAAACTCGCAATGCACTTTAATTGACGTTGGCGTCGCTGTTAGCGATGTAGCATCGAACTGAACCCGCGATTGCGTATCGAATTCATCGAGCAGAACGAAAATCTTGTCATTGTCGCTGGTGAACAAACTTGCCAAAGTGCCGCCAAAATCGAGTCCAGATACTATCGTATAGCTGGACGGATTTCTGAGAGCTGCGTAGTTGTAGCGATTCACCAATCCGTTCTGATCGGTAAAACTCGCATAAGTTCCACCTGTGAGGTAGACGCTCGATCCGTCAACATGCATTTCGTGCCATTGGTCCCAGTCGTTGCCTGCACCGTTGTAGGTAACGACAGAAACTTGAACTAAGGTTGCTGAAGCATATTCGGTTAATACGCCGTCGCAATTCGCCGGTACGGGTGTACCATCCAAGAAAGAATATCCTGCGCAAACAATACTGCCGTTTGCGAGTATTCCAACTGACGAATAGAAATCGCCAAAGCCGCCGTCGCGAGTGTTGCTTACTAAGAGAGTTCCAGTTGGGCCAAGCTTCCGAACGTACTGGTTAGCATTAGCATCTAATGTACCGCCAACTGTGGTTTCACCCACAAAGAAAGCATTGCTGGTTCCATCTACTACGATGTCTCGTGCTGTCGTGATTCCGGTGGCATTGCCATCGTAAATCGTGGTGTAAGCAACAGTACCAGTAGGACCGTATCTTCGTACCCAAGCTTCTTGGCGAAAGCCGGGCGTGTCTTCCTTAAAAGTGATTCCGGTCACGAAAGCGTCACCAGTCGAATTGAGCGAGAGAGCGACCGCCTCAGTATCGTTAAATGTAGATCCTGTCGGAGCATAAGTGTTGTTGAACACAACTACATTTGAAGGTGTAACACGGCAAACAATTGCATCTGCATCTGTGTTTGAAACAATTCCACAAGCTACGGCGTCGCC
>JANNJE010000385.1:0-3047 GCA_031405735.1 Armatimonadota bacterium
TCAGTTGAAGATGTGCTCAAATTGCACAAGGATGGCATCGAAGAATTTGGCGGCTCACATGGAGTGCGAGACCTTGGCTTAATTGATAGTGCTGTTGCTGCTGCTCGAAACGTTTTCGAATACGAGAACTCCGGACTTCCCGACATTGCTTCGGCATATATATTTAGCTTGTACTGCAATCACGGGTTTATAGATGGAAACAAACGGGTCGCCCTTCGTGCAGCCGACGTTTTTCTTGCAATCAATAGCCACGACCTTGATCTAACAAATGAGGAAGCATACATAATCATAATGCGTGTTGCAAATGGCATGCTTACTCGGCAAGAAATAGCAGAGCATATCAGTCCGAGGCTCAAACCTATAACGACATGACTTTGAACCATCGTTCAAAGTAGTGTAGAAAGAATTGAAACTCATTCTGACATCACTTGCTTCTATGGGCAGAAGGGTTTTGGACTGATGTATTCGATGTTACAACACATTGGTTATCTGCTATTTGTTGTTGGTTGTTGTTTGTTATCGGTATGCGATTGGCCACAATCTAAATTCCAAATTCGAACCACTCCACCTTACCGACCCTACACCCCAAAACCCTATACCCTGCCGACCCGCACCGTGACCCCGATCACAATGTCTGGCCCAACTTGTTTACGGCCAGGATCGAGGCTCGCTAGCGGATCGTAGTCTTCTGCAAAGAACAACTCCCAAGTTCGTCCCTTGTTGTCCTTTGTTCGATACCCAATGCCAATGCTGCGATGCGCTGAATCCGCAAAGGCGATTCCGCTTTTCAATGCCGATGCTTCGCTCATGAATTGAAGAATCCATTGATCCTTAGAATTTGGTTTCCAGAGAAAAGCAATAGTTTCGGAATCAACCCACTTTCGAACGTTTCTAAAATCTAGCGATTGTCCTTGACTGACGAGCCCAAAATGCACCTCCGCACTCCACTTCTCAGATAATCTGAATGGGCGGCCAAATCCAATTCCGATATCTAAACTTCGGCTGTCTGCAAGCGCAGTACCAACCCCAATTGGCAATTTGACTCCCGCAGAACCAATCCAGTTACGATCAATCGCTTGAATGTAGGTTGCCGAGAAATTACCGATTCCGGCACCCGGTCCCCACGAGTCGTTGTCAAAGGTAACAAACGATCTTCCGTCAGCAGATAAGTCTCGCAAGGGGTCCGTTGAACCCAATAGCGTTCGATGCAGCACTTCAATCACTTTGTCTAGCACGCCTCCATGGAACGCCAAAACGGTGCCGGAAATTGCCAGTTCTCCCTTCCCAAATTTCTTTCGAGATTGTACAAACAGGCGGGAAAACTCCCCATCCTCTTCCATGATTTGGCTTTTGGAAATCAGTTGGCTCTCATCGTTCGATTCAGTAAACGAAATGGTCAGTTCGCTTCGTTTCGTTAGCGGTCGAGTAACGGGACTCAATCGGAAAAAAGGCAACGAAAATGCCCGATGATTTCGCAATTCGAGCATCTGAGAATTTGCGGAAACGGCACACATAGCCAAAGTGCCCAAAAGCACAAATCGAACTAAACCTTTGCTACAGATACTCCGTATCAAGTTGATCACGAAACTCAGACGTAGTCCCCGCGAAAAAGGTATCGTTGTATGAAAAGTGGGAAAAGTGTGATTTAATGAAATGTAAGGGATTCGATGAAAGCTTTTACGGTTCTGCCACGATTGGCGATAGAGGGCAAGTGGTAATTCCCGCAGATGCCAGGCAACAACTTGATTGGCAACCGGGGGACAAACTATTGGTGATGCGACATCCGATGCACCATGGAGTAATGCTCTTCAAGATCGAAGCAGTTCGCGAGTTCATAGATGAATTTGCAGACTTGCTTAGCCGTGCAGACGAACAGGTGAAGGAGGACGAATTAAAGTGATCGTATTTCCAGTAGGACTCGGAATCGCAATTACCGTATTGCAAGCCCCACAACTAACGATAGAAGAGGCATTGAGAATAGCGGAGCAAAATGCATATTCTCTGAAAATTGCAAATTCAGCCGTTCAAAAATCCAAATTTGTCTTTCAAGAGGCCGACGCGACTCGCAAACCTCAAATTCGATTTGACGCAAGCTACACTAGGTTCGACAAGGAGATTTCTAGCGAATCGGGAACCATTCGTCCAATTGATTCAAAGACAGCAAGCGTGGGCCTTGCTTATCCCTTGGATATTGGAGGCGCTTTAGGGCGAGTAGTTCAATCTGCAAAGTATCTCTATTTGGCGAGCCAGGACAATTTTCAAGCCGAGCTCAATAATTTGCGCCTGACTGTCCGAAGTGCCTATATTCAGGTCACGCAGGCTGCAGAGCAAGTGTCGGTCTTTTCGGGCGCACTCGATACGGCTAAGGGCAGACTGAAGAATCTAGAAGTCCAGTTCAGGGAAGGACAAGTCGCAAGAATTGATGTTCTTCGAGCGCAGACATTGGTTTCTCAAAGCGAATCTGACCTCTTACGAGCCAATCAAGCGCTTGACATAGCAAAGAGCAGCCTGAACAATGTTCTCTCAAGGCCTGTGGACACTCCTTTCTTAGCATCTGGAATGGAGGACAATCAAGCAAATATCTTCGATGAAACTCAATTGACTGCATCGGCACTTTCAAACCGCCGAGAACTCAAGTCATTCAAGAAACAGGAGGCAGCATTTTACGAGCTGGGAAGAGCAGCTAAGGCCGCCAACACACCAACTCTGAACCTTGCCATTCAACATTCCGCCAACTTTGGAGCACTCGGGTTTGCTTCAACCGAGCAATCAACAGTCGGTGTTCTCTCGGTTTCTTTTTCGCTTTACGATAGCGGCATCGCCAAAGCAAAAATAGCTCAAAACAAAGAGGACGCTAGACTCGCCAATCTTCGATATGAACAAGCCGCGCTAGGGATTTCCCTGGAAGTTCGACAAGCGGTCACAAACCTTAGAAACAGCCAAGCTAGGCTTGATGTCGCGGAAAAGCAAGTCGCTTCGGCAGTAGAAAATCTGCGGCTCTCGTTGCTTCGCGCGGCAAATGGCGAAGGCATCGAGATAGAAGTCAT
>JANNJE010000386.1:0-9311 GCA_031405735.1 Armatimonadota bacterium
CAATATGATCGAGCAAGAGCCCGCCAATTGCTGCGCATGAAGCCGTAAACGGGATGAATGCAGCAACGGGATCCCAACTTTGTTTTTCAAAAGTTTTTGCATAGACAAAGCACGAAATTGCCGCTGCACCGTACATTACGATGATCCTCGTTATCCAAGGCTCATGGCTTAGGAACACTGGAATCAGCGCAGCGGAGGATACCAACGACATTACAACGGCAAACACGCTCCACCGATTTCGAATGATGATCGCCGCCGAAGGAAGAATAACCAGGAAATGAAGCACTGTTGTGAGAATGGTGCGGTCCTCTTTCATCGGCAAAATGGAGCCAATCAGACCACCGACCATGCCGATCAGCAAGAACGCCCGCGACGAATTCCAGAAGGAATAAGCTAGGTTCGCCAAGCTCAAAGCCAGAAACAGCCCAACGACGACTTCGGCTTCATAAAGGTTCTTGTAAGCATGTGCTCCTGCAATAGAAAAATAGAGCCCGCATGAACCGATTCCGGTGAGGATTTGTCCAAACTCTTCGCGCTCTTTTCGCTTCCAGTGGCCGATTCCGATGAAAACTAGACATAGAAGGATTTCACCGATAAACTGAATTTTGAGAGTAATAATCCCACGCTGAATCGCTAATGCGACCAAGTAAAGCAAGCCGAGGATGACAATTATCGCTCCGCCCTTGAGGAGACCGTTTAGGCCGATTTTATACTCGGCTTCGTCTACGCTTGAGCCGTCGCCCCTGGGCTTCTCTACACTTGGTAAAGCAACTTCCTTTGGTGGAAAATCAGGAGCAATCACTTGCCTGTAGGCTGGCTGGGTAGGGAATGGTGCAGACGCGGCAGGCCTCTCTGGTGCTGCAGGTGTTTCAGGGCCACTTGGCGGAGTTTGGGGTGCTTTTGGTTGTTGCGCAGTGCCCATTACTGGCGGTGCGCCCGAACGGCGAATGTTATAGGGCCCAGAACCGATTAGCTGCTCTAGGTTCCCCGTTCTTGTCGCCAAATCTTGAATTAGCTTTTCGATTCGGTCTAGCCGCTGGTTCAATTCGTTGGCTTCTTCAGAGTTCACAATTGTCCCCGTTTGTTGTCGAGCCCACCCTTCACTTGGTATTACGACGTTAAGGGGGAATCTGATTCAATCCAGATTCCAAGTTTGCATACTGGTTGAATTTCTGAATTCTCTCGCAAAGGCGCAAAGCTCGCAAAGTAATCGTTACCTATCGCCTCATCTTCCACCTGAAAATCAAGCTATCTAACATCACCCGATGGATGCAGTGGCACACGGAACTCCTTTGCGAACTTTGCGACTTTGCGAGAAACAAATCGCGCTAACCTGAGTGAATCTCTAACACGGTATTCTCAATCTAAACATGAATAGCTTTAACACCAAAGCAAAGCTCAACCACATTGGTCGCGAATTCGATTTTTACAGCCTCAAGTCCCTCGAATCCCAAGGCCATAATCTCAAAAGACTCCCCTTTTCCTTACGAATCTTGCTCGAAAACCTTTTGCGTACCGAAGGGCAGGGCTCTGTGTTCAAAGCGGACATCGAAGCGCTTTTGAATTGGAATCCAATTGCCGAGCCAGATGCTGAAATCGCCTTCACCCCCGCCCGAACGCTCCTTCAAGATTTTACTGGCGTCCCTTGCGTGGTTGATCTTGCTGCCATGCGCGACGCAATGGCCGCCTTAGGCGGAGACCCGACCAAGATCAATCCTTTGGCTCCCGTTGAACTAGTAATTGACCACTCCGTTCAAGTGGATGCCTATGGAGTGGATGCTGCCCTAGAAATTAATCGCGACCTCGAGTTCAATCGAAATGAGGAACGCTATGAGTTTTTGAAATGGGGGCAATTTGCCTTTGACAACTTCAAAGTTGTGCCTCCAAATACCGGCATTGTTCACCAGGTCAACCTTGAAAATCTGGCAAGGGTAGTTTTTGTTAACGATGCAACGGGCGAGGTCTATCCAGATACTTTAGTCGGAACAGATTCGCATACGACCATGATCAACGGCTTAGGTGTTTTGGGCTGGGGTGTTGGAGGAATCGAGGCTGAAGCAGCCATGCTGGGACAGCCTGTTTCGATGCTGATTCCCCAAGTTATCGGCTTTGAGATGACCGGCAAATTGCTGGAAGGAGCGACCGCCACCGACTTGGTCTTGACAGTTACAGAAATGCTTCGAAAGAAGGGCGTAGTCGGGAAATTTGTTGAGTTTTTTGGCGCAGGACTGGCTCATTTGCCGCTGGCAGATCGGGCAACCATTGCAAATATGGCCCCTGAATACGGCGCAACTTGCGGAATTTTCCCTGTTGACGCGGAAACTGTTCGATACTTGAAACTCTCGGGAAGGCCAGACGATTTGGTTTCTCTCGTCGAAACTTATTTCAAAGAGCAAGGCCTATGGCACGACGAAACGACTCAGCGAGCAGAGTATTCCGATTCTATGAGCCTTGACCTGACAACCGTTGTACCTAGCATCGCAGGACCGAAGCGGCCACAAGACAGAATTCCGCTTACAGATGCCAAAAAGTCGTTTCGAATTGCATTTGGCGATCAACTTAAGACTAAACCAGCTTCCGAAATGGCGACAACTGCGACTACTGAAGCTCCAGGCGGATGGGAAAACCCCCAAGCCGATGCAATCAGCACCGCGGCCAAACAACTAAAGCACGGCGACATCGTAATCGCAGCTATCACTAGCTGCACAAACACAAGCAACCCGTATGTGATGGTCGCAGCCGGACTTGTTGCCAAAAAGGCCGCAGCTTTAGGGCTAAAGCCCAAGCCGTGGGTGAAAACTTCGCTGGCGCCTGGTTCTCGTGTCGTAACCAGCTACTTAGAAAAGGCGGGATTGCTCGAAGAACTTGAAAAGGTGAACTTCCATGTAGTTGGCTATGGCTGCACGACTTGTATTGGCAACTCTGGCCCTCTACCCGAGCCCATTTCAAATGCGATTCAAACCTGGGAATTGATCGCGGCAAGCGTCCTTTCTGGCAACAGAAACTTTGAGGGGCGAGTGAACCCAGACACGAAAGCGAACTATCTAATGTCGCCGCCGCTTGTCGTTGCTTATGCACTTGCCGGAAGCGTAGAAGTTGACCTCTTGAACGACCCCATTGGCAAATCGAGCGAAGGGAACGACGTTTTTCTTCGCGACATTTGGCCGAGCAACGAAGAAACTGCGAGTGTCGTCGCAAGCTGCATTCATGCCGAAATGTTCCGCTCAAATTATGCCGACGTATTCAAAGGCGACGAAAGGTGGGGGGCGATTTCCGTTACAGAATCCGCCCGCTTTGGGTGGTCGGATGACTCGACCTACATAAAGAATCCGCCGTATTTTGAAAACTTGCCCCGCTATGCTTCTACTAGCGTCGAAGATTTTCGAGGGATGACGGCACTTGCAATCCTTGGTGATAGCGTAACAACCGATCACATTTCTCCGGCTGGGAGCATCAAGACGAATTCGCCTGCCGGGCAATATCTCATCAAAATGGGAGTCGAGCCTGCGATGTTCAACAGCTATGGAAGCAGGCGCGGAAATCATGAAGTGATGATGCGCGGAACTTTCGCGAATGTTAGACTTCGAAATATGTTGGCTCCAGGCACCGAGGGCGGCTTCACGACTTACCTTCCAACGGGAGAAGTGACCTTCATTTACGATGCAGCTATGCGGTACAAGGAATCGGAAACTCCCTTGGTCGTATTCGCTGGTAAAGAATATGGAACGGGTTCCAGCAGAGATTGGGCAGCCAAAGGCACCGCATTGTTAGGCGTCAAAGTAGTTATTGCCGAGAGCTACGAACGGATTCACCGTTCGAATTTGATCGGGATGGGCGTCCTTCCGCTTCAGTTTCTCGGTGGAGCAAATGCTGCATCTTTGGGCATTTCCGGGACAGAGGAATTTGCGTTGCTGGGCTTCGCCGAGGCCGTTGACAACTATTTCCGACATGGGAAAATCATCACTATCCGTGCAACCGATGAAACAGGAAGTGTGAAGGCATTTGATGTAACCGTTCGGATTGATACTCCGAAAGAGCTTGAGTATTACAAGAACGGCGGGATATTGCCGTACGTGTTAAGGCAACTCTTGTAGGCATTTCGTTATTGGTTATTGGTTATTGGTTGTTAGTTAGAAACTATCTTTGCGAACTTTGCGCCTTTGCGTGAAACAAAGAGACCGTGAAAATCTCACTTTGCACGCCGACGCCTCTGTCAGGAAATCATTGAGCAATTAGATTGCTCGCAAAGGCGCCAAGAACGCAAACTAATACTGCGTGCATCCGTGATCTAGGCGTGAAATTTCGTGATTTTCTGGATGTGAAGTCGAATTTGCGTTGCGAACCGTTGCGACCGTGGCGTGACAATCCAAACTTAGTAGTACTTGATTTATTTTGCCGGACAAGGACTTCCGGGGACTAAAATGCGGAGCCGAATCAGAGGAAACAGCAAGCCTTGCGATGAAGTAGCTCCGCGCTCCATGATCGTTGTGAAACCCTAGCCAATTCTACCCGTCCAAATTTCATGCGCTTGATCATAGCTCTATCCTTCCTATTTGCTTGCTTTGCATTCTCGAATGCGCAAACTGTCGGCCAGCCACCTATAAAATGGCGCACAGTCGCTGAAGGCACGACCTCGCAAATCAAGAAAGCGGAAAACCATTTTATGCACACATCTGGCGACATCCAGACTTGGTGGGTGAAACATTCTGGCCAAGGCGCGAGCACCGTTCCCCACAAATTTGACCCGAACAAAGAATTTTGTGTCGCTATATATTTAGGTGAAAAAAACACGGGCGGCTACCGAATCTATGTTGAAACGGTGGCACGTTCCACTCCGGCGACAGGAATCATTGCAACTGTAGAACTAACGCCAGGCAAAGGCTCGACGACGACTCAAGCCCTTACTCAGCCGTGGGTTTTGATAGCTATAGAACGTCCAGGAATTCAAGATTGGCAGTTTCGAAAAGTGACTTCAGTTGATCCGATTTCTGGATTTGGAGAGGGCAGAAGCTGCTGCAGCTGTTCTAAATGCAAATGCAAATCTGACCGAGAGAATTGGTACGACCCGACACCGCTTGGACCGTATTCGATTGACAACTCTTACGGAATTCGGCCCCTTGGCAAAGTTCCGTTCGCACCGTTCGATTCAGGGACGGATTCGGATATCGGACGAGAAGATGCCTTTGTGATTCAATCTGAGCGCCAATATGCAGACTATTTGTCGAAGCACCGAATGGACGAACGCCGCATCCCTCAAAGCAGGGTGGATTGGACGAGAGAGCAACTTTTGGCGGTGCATTTGGGGAGCATGCCAACGACCGGATACGAATTGCAGATTGTAGGGATCGAACGAACCTGGCAACGCACGCTCAATGTGATGTATGCCGTAAAACCGCCGGAAACAGGCAGCAGGACAGTACGCAAGTGGCATTCGCCATTTGCAATCGTGCGCATGAGCCGGATTTCTGAAAAACTGGTTTTTGTCCGTCGAGATGATTTGTTGCAGTCAGGAAAGTGCGGTTGTTGTTCCAAGTGCAAGCATTAGCATTTTGGGAGTGCATGCGAGCATCTCGCCGCTTTAGCACGCTTCCAATTTCCCCAAAAATTCTCTACATCTTTGATGGGATGAAATTAAGGGCAATTCCTCGAAATGGAACGGTACCAGACGTTGCAAGTTGTTTTGTTCGAGCAAAGCTGAAAATCGGCATTTTGTGATTTCTAGCAGGCCAAAGCGGCGAGATGCTCGCACGCACTCCCAAAATTTAGCTACTTCTCAACAACGAAGTCCTTCGTAACTTGTTTGCCCTCCACAACCGTTAGGTCATGCGCTTTGTGACTCATGCCCTCTGGCATTCCCGGCCCACCTTGAAGGTAAACGTGATTCACTCCTGGTGGGACACGTAGCGAATACTTGCCGTCTTTGTCAGTAAGCGTATTTTGAACCCAAGCACCTGATTGAGGGCGGGCCGGACCATAAACCCCTACGTGCGTATTGATTATTGGCTTACCATCTGAGAACTTAACGACGCCAACAATCAACCCTCCCTTGATTAGCTTGATATTCATGCCAGATTTAGACTGCCCAGGCTTGATTGGGGTGCTGTCATACGCAACGCTTGCCCAATCTTGTCCCCATTTTGTTCCGAGATCAGCGTTTACGTTGTAGTTTCCACGTGTTAGCTGGCCAATCGTGAAATTGCCATCCTTATCCGTCACCACCATCCCCCAACCGCTTCCCCCTGAGCCATCGGATCCATGTGCCTCTTGGGCATGAACTGGCACGCCAACTACAGCTTCACCTGTACCCGAAAAAGTCACTCTTCCCGATAGTTTTGCAGCAGCCTGCAAGGTAATCGGTTGAGCCTGCGTAGCTACCATAATGGTCAGTTGAATTCGCTGATCATATCGAAGTTTGGCAAAATCAGCAGAATCATGCGAAAGATCAATGCTTGCACCCTGTGGGAGGCCAAATATTACAACTTCCCCGTTGCTTTGTGTTATTCCGGAATATCGTTTTGCAATGGAATCAGGGAGAAGTCCACCAGAAAAACTTTCCCCATCGCGATGTACCACCACCTTTAATTGAAACGTGACTCCTGCAATTGGCTTGCCATCAACTTGAACGAATTGAACACGCAACTCTGTTGGCTTCTTCAATTTGATTGCATTGTCATTCTTCCAATTGTGAGCTCGTTCAATTGCGATTCCAAAGCTCTCTGATTCAGCTATCAAAAACACAGCACCGGCTTCTACCATTGGCCAATCTGGGCTTGCAAATACAAATTCCCCGTTAGAATCGGAATGTGTTTCACTAGAAACAACCCATTGAGAATCTTTATGGCCGGCAAACGAAACTCTAGCATTTGGAGCAGGCTTACCTTCTGGCGTTACAACTTTGCCCTTCAGCGGCCCAGATTGCAAATGCGACGTTGCTTGATTTTGCGAAAGGGATTTTCCCCCAACAGCAAGGCCCATTGTGCAAGTAGCAAGGGCTATCCCAGCGAGAAACTTCGTAACAAAACTGAATTGCATCCTATTCAACTCCGAATAGGGTCAGTATGGATGCATTTTGCTAGTGTGTCAATGCTTTTGGGTCTTTTTGGAATTCTCAGGCCAAATTGGTGGTTTTTGCTCATCAACGATGAAGTAAATCTCTCGTAGTTTCCAAGCCAGTCAAAGCGCCGACATGGTCGGCGCACTCCCAAAATTTACGCCGACCGTCTCGTCCGCGAATTCAGCATCCTCGTCTTATCCCTGTATTTGTTAACCGTTCGCCGAGAAACTTGAACGCCCTTCGTTTCTAATATTTTGGCAATCGCTTCATCGCTCAGGGGTGAGCCGGGGTTTTCTGTATTTAGAATCTCCTCGATCATCTTTTGAATTCGAAGCGCGGGCTTGAAGAACACTTCAAACGGGACGATGTCGCCATTCGCAATCTGAACAAATTTGCCCATCGTCGCCCTGCTAATTGTTGATTCATGCACACCAATATCGTGTGCTAGCTTATTTCGGGTGAGCGAAGCTAAGAATTCGTATCTCCCCGTTGATACAAACCCCGCTTGATGCTCTACCAAGTAGAGGCCGACCTGCCGAAGTGTCCGCCTTCGATCCTTGAGGCATTGGAGGAATTGCTCTGCCCTGTGGCCATATTCCTGTAAGTGCTTAGCCACTTCGGGATCTGAATCTTTGCGCTTTGAGAGCGACCTACGTCGGTACGATTCACTAATCGTGAGGAACGTTGGGTCGCCGCCTACAGGCTCAATTTCCCATCCGATTTCGGACCTCCGTATCACCAAGTCTGGAGTAATCGAAACAGAATTCGATGTCATGAGAGAAACGGGAGAAGTTGAAAATCCTTCCGCCGGATTTGGTTTCAGTTCGGTAATGACCGTAAAGGCGGCTTCAACAACACTTGGCAAAACTTTGAACTTTCGCGAAATCTTTGTCGTTCGCCTTGCAACCAGTTCATCCATGTATTCAGAAAGAATTTCTCGGGCAAGGTTTTCTTCAAACGATTCGGCATCTCTTAGTTGTAGAAGCAAGCATTCGGTTACCGAGCGAGCTCCGACTCCGGCTGGTTCGCATTGGTGCAACTTCTTGACCATTGTCTCCATTTGATCAATTGAACAATTGCAAACTTTTGCGATATCCTCCGGTTTGGAATCGAGGTAGCCCCGCTCATTTAGTGAGGCAACGAGGTACCAGGCTAAGGGACGGTCACATTCTTTCAATCCTGAAGATAGCTGAGCGAAAACGTGGTCTTGCAACGAATTTGTCGTCGCCGCCATATCAATCCAGTCTGCAACTTGGTCGTCGGGCGCAGTGCATCGAAATCTCTCGTCGTCCTCGTGACGAGATCGCATTTCTTGGGGAGCAACGGCTTTCATCACTTGCTCATCGGTGATGGGTTCGTTGTCGGTGTCCAGCCTTTCGAGCGCAGGATTGTCGGCAAGCTCGGCGTCAATTGCTTGCTCTAACTCGAATTGCGGCAAAGCCAAAATCTTGCTGCGCAAAACGACCGACGGGTCAACCCGTACAATCTGCCGGATATCAATATGATGTGTTGGCCGAAAATTGCTCAAAACCCTACTCCCCGAAAGCTCCCAAAGGTGCTATTCCATGGATCGGTTCATTTAGGTTCCTGTATTACTGATGAGGTTGCTGGGTTGTGGATCACAATTCAATACGATCCGTCCCGACATACGACCGCAACGCTTCAGGAATCACGATGCTTCCATCCTCCTGTTGGAAAGATTCTAGGATCGCAATGAATAGCCTCGGAGTGGCGACACCAGAGCCATTGAGCACATGTGCAAATTCTGGCTTCTCACCCTGTGCCCTTCGGAATCGGATATTGGCCCTTCGAGCTTGAAACGCTTCGAAGTTGGAGCAGCTTGAAACTTCGAGGTATCTGCCAACTCCTGGCGCCCATACTTCGAGGTCAAAGCATTTCGAATTTGAAAAGCTCATTTCTGGACCGCAAAGGAGAGATACTCTGTAATGAAGTCCCAAAGATTGAAGCACTCTCTCAGCATCGCTTACTAAAAGCTCTAGTTCGTCGTAGCTGTTTTCGGGTAAGCAGATTTTGACGAGTTCTACCTTGTCAAATTGGTGCATCCGTTGAATGCCTCGTGTGTCTTTCCCTGCGGCTCCAGCCTCCTTTCGAAAGCATCCTGAAAACGCCGCGTTTTTGATAGGCAATTGCCAAACATCGAGGATCTCATCCCGATAGAGGTTGGTAACAGGCACTTCTGCGGTCGGAATCAGAAAGTGGTCGTCGTCCACACGGTACAAATCCTCTTCGAATTTCG
>JANNJE010000387.1:0-7158 GCA_031405735.1 Armatimonadota bacterium
ATGTTCATTTGGGCGCAGTCGGAACAGCGGCGGGAGCGTATAGGAAACGATAAGCCGAGAGATAATGTGGCTTTCTTGCAGAGCAAAGAATCTCTAATGCTCGACGTCGTAAAGCTCGCGGGGCTGACAATTCGCAACACAGATTTGATTGCCCGCCTGAAAGAAATGCTCAGTCAAGGCAAATCGGAAGAGATCCAATTGCTTGATGCCAAGCACATTGCTTCCAAGATCAGCACAAAGGTGTGATCAACTTAGGTTAAAGTTATGATGGGACTTTTATTCAATGCTCCCTCCATCACTCCAGATCTTCGATTTCCCTTCGGCGGGATCTGCGACAACGCCTTCCTCCCTAAAGGGCAGGAAGGGGCTAGTCCCCAGATGATTCTGAGCTCTCGCCAACCGAAGCCGATTCTGTTGCAACTTCAGCAGGTGTTTCTTCAATCACAACTGCTCGAAGTACCTTCACGATAAAGAGAATTGCGTCAGCTGAACTGGCAAGTTCCATTCCCTTTGGCAGCTCGACTTCGCCAGCAGTGATGTGTTCGCCCATTGCAAGCTGCGAAATGTCTACGTCAATATGGCTTGGAAGGTCTCCGGCTCTACCGCGAACCTGTATCATGAGGTTTGGATGCACCAAAGTTCCTTCGGCTGCCAATACCGCGGCAGGCGTTCCCACGTGGTGAATCGGAACATCGACGGTGATTGTTTCGTTCAAGTTCAAATCCATGAGCACGACGGTTTGAATGTGCTTTTGCATTAGGCTTTTTTGCACTTGCTTCACAACTGCGTTGCGGGTTTTGGTTTCGCCCTCCAGGTTGACGGTGATCATTCCGGCGCCTTTTGCTCCAGCCATTGCTTTTAGCAAATCGCCTTCGGTGGCTTTCAATGTGAGCGTCGGTTCGCCACGAATTACGTATCCCACAGGAATCCATCCTGCGTTTCGCATTGCGTTTGGTTTTGTATTGTCACGGTTCTTCAAATTAAGTGCTGACATATTGCTGTCTCCTACTATCGTTGCATAAGGGTACCTAGTTGGGGGAGTTAGGGATTCAAGGTTTGGGCTTGGAGGGATATATGTAAACTTTGAACGACGTGACCGGAAGGCGGTATTTTTTGTCAAATTCAGGCAAATTTGCTAGTTGTAGCACACAAAGACTATCGTTATAATGGTTCGATCATCGCCGATTGCACCAGCAATTTGCGGTAGGAGTATTAGGGGAATTGTTATGAAACAAAATTTTCGATTTCTGGGTGCGCTGGCTCTGGGTGCTGCGCTTTCATCAATTTCGTCCGCTCTCACGTTGGTTGCACCAGGAGCATGGACATCAACGGAGGGGCCGACAAACAACACGTTTCCGGTGGGTAGCTCAGGAGTGCGCTATCAACAGGTTTATGCGGCCTCTGAATTTATCAGCGCAGGCCCACAGATATTGATCTCAGCCATGCGGTTCCGACGCGACGGCTCGACTGGTGGCACAGGATTTACAGACACGATAACGTGGTCATTGGGTCTGTCCACCACAAGTGCCGCGCCTGATGGCTTGAGCACGACGTTTGCAAGCAATATCGGCGGCGATGCCGTGACCGTTTTTTCTGGTGCGCAGACATTTGCATCGTCGAGCATGGCTGGCCCACCTCGCGCTTTCGATGCGCTAATCAGCTTCACGACGCCGTTTCTTTACACACCGGGCAGTGGCAACTTGCTTTGGGATGTAACTCGAACTTCAACAAATGTGTCTCACCCAATGGATGCTGTCGGCGTGATAGGTGATAGCGTATCAAGACTGCGAGCCACAACTACAACAGCAACCACCGGAACGCTTGATTCTGTTGGTTTGATTACTCAGTTTGAGTACACCGTTGTGCCAGAGCCAGCGACGATGGCTGCTCTTGGATTGGGCGTTGTAGCTCTGCTTCGACGAAAGCGACGCTAAGAGATTCTGATACGTGCTTTTAGACTTAAGGGGTCCAGTCGGACCCCTTAGTTTGTTTGGATACCAGGCAAAAATTCTCTTTCCCGCTCAGCAACGGAACTTTCACTTCGAGTTGCAGATAATTCTTTATCTTGGTGTGAATCTTTCCCAATGAGTTGTGGTGGATTCCGGAAGACCGCTCCTTCCCCTGACAAGATATCTCACTTCCTAAGATTGCAGGTTTGCTTTGGCGGGGGGAGGTTGGGATGGGGGCAGTTTGCGCGTTTCGGAGTTGGGAACTTCCCTCCTTTTCGAAGATCCCGCCGAAGGGAAATGAGCTTGCGAATCGGAAGAAGCAGGGATTGAGGGTGGATGGCGAAGTTTTTCCCGATTTGATTCATTCGTTTCAGCTTGCCGCAGGGGGTTTGTGGTTTCAGTACTTCACTCTTTACAATGGGGAAATATGCGCCATCCATCCCCAGCCCTTCCTTCAAAGGAAGGGAGCATTGTCACCAATTCATAAGTTGTGGCGGTTTCCGGCTGAGTTCTGGAGCTTTCGCTAGGTGTTGTGGCCGCTTTACCAGCGATTGGAATAGTTCTTCTTGACAGTGTCACGGTTTCCTTCATAATTGAGACATTGGTACCGCATGGAAGAAACTTTTGAGCAAGTCGGCTTAAATACGAGCAGCATGGGCTTTATGGGGCTCGCTGTTGTGGTTATCCTCCTTCTTGTAACAGTCATTCAGAGACAGCGAACACCTGAAAGACCTCTGCCGACCATCCGTATCAATTTTTTTGTTGCAATAGCAGTTCTATTCGGCATACTTATCGTTACTCGTGTCCCGGACTTTCTAGTGATCATATGGTTGCCAATTGCGGTGGCAACAGGAGGGGCAGTCGGGGTGTTGCTCACAAAGGATTCCCCGCTTGGACATCGGCTCGGTTGCGGTGCGCTGTTGTTCCTGCTATTCATACCAGTGTCGCTAACTGCAGCTTTCTTGCTAAATCGAAGTCGAGCCACGTTGGTATTGGGCACTGACCAACAGAGCTACAGATCGGACCGAGTTTCCGCAGATTTAGTACGAGCGAATGTTCGCATTCATGTAGTGCAAGTTACAAAAAACAAATATGTACTTGAACTGTCGGACGGACTGAGCAAGGTGCCAATTTCCAGTCGTTTCTTGTTCCGAACGAAGAACGGGAAATACCTTTCAGTTGACGAATTGCAACGACGAATCCAAATTTGGCTTCCAAGGAGGAAGTAGGGAAATCGAAGTTCGAATCGAACTTTGACAGCACTATTTCAACCCCACCCCTCCATTTCCAACACCGACACCTAGCAACAAACTGCCCAACCGTTCCATAATCAGGTTCCATGGCAGAGGTCGGCACAATTTGGAAGGAAGCGCTGCCCACGATCAAGCAGGGCGTGACGGGCGTGGGAGTGTGGGCTGCGCTCAATGCCGCCAAGGCGCTAGTGATCGAAGACGGCGTTTTAGTTCTCGGGCTTGACCACAGCGATTCGGAACTAGCTGGGCATTTGCGGCTTCCACAAACTCGCAATCTGATCGAATCTACGCTTAGTCGCTATGCGGGCGAATCGGTTCAGCTAAGAGTGATTGACGGCCCTGGTCCAGAAGATTGGGAAAACGCAAAGCGCCGCGACGCCGAGTCACGCAGGCTGCAAGAACAAGCACTCGCGAAAGCTAAGGCCTCGATGGATTCTCGTTCGAACTGGGACACTGTTTATGAACAGCTAGGACGAGTTTTTGCCACGACTCCCAACAAATCGTTACCGCAAAACCGAGCTAGATTTTATAAAGAAGCGATCAAGATCGTCGCCGAAGCGCGAAAAGCCCAGGCGAGCACGGACGATTTGACCGAACGCAATTTCGGCAGATGCCTAGAGCGTGTCGCGCAGTATAGCGAAGTACCGAGCGCGGTTGTCGCCATGCACGTTCTTCAGCAGCTTGGCGAAATGGAATGAGCCAGGCAGTTGTTCTCGGAAGCGGGACAAGCAACGGTGTGCCCATGCTCGGAGTTCGATATTCCGACGAGTTTTTGGCGAATCCAAAGAATCACAGGACTCGCTGTTCCCTGCTCTTGCAAGGCCCCGATGGAAGTGTCTTGGTGGACTGCGCTCCTGAAATGCGGCTTCAGCTCCTGAAGGCTGATGTCTTTGAACTGGATGCGGTCATCATCACACACACCCATGCCGACCACATCATGGGGATGGACGATCTGCGGTCGTTTTGCATCACGCAAAGGCGCGATATGCCTGTTTACACCTTGCCGCGGTATCAAGATGATATTCGGCGGATTTTTTCGTATGCGTTTCAAGAATTTCCATCGGGGATTGAGGTGCCGAGGTTTGATTTGCGCACGATTGAGGCTGAACAAACCAATTTTCATAATTCAAAACCCACGATTCTGAACCTCTGCGGCCTCGAGATTCAGCCCTTCATCGTGGAGCACGGCGAACTGCCGGTCATCGCCTTACGTGTCAACAACTTTGCCTATGTGACGGATGTGAGCCTGATTCCTGATCCTGCTTGGGAGCAATTGCAGGGGTTGGATACGTTGATTCTCGATGCTGTTCGAATCAAGCCGCATCCCAACCATTTTCATTTGGAGGCGGCAATTGAAATCGCCCAGAAGTTAGATGCGAAACAGACCTACTTTACACACCTGAGCCACGATTACGATCATGATTTGACGAATTCTCAGTTGCCTGAAGGGATAGAATTGGCGTGGGATGGGCTCTCGATAGATATCTGAGCTCTTGAACTCCTAACAAAAACTCCCCCTAACCTTCCAAAATAGATTCCATGTCCGTACGAGTTCGTTACGCTCCCAGTCCAACAGGCTCACCGCATGTTGGCAACATCCGTACTGCCCTCTTTTGCTATTTTCTGGCTCGTAAGGAAGGTGGTTCGATGACCGTACGAATCGAAGACACCGATAGGGCACGTAGCGTGGAAGGATGCGAAGAGGAGATTCTCGAAAGCTTGGCATGGATGGGAATCAATTGGGACGAGGGACCAGACAAGGGCGGCCCGTTTGCTCCCTACCGCCAATCGGAACGAAAAGAACAAGGAATCTATCAGCCGATTATTGACCACATGCTTGATCAAAGCATCGTTTACAAGGCGTTCGATACTTCCGCCGAACTCGATGAAATGCGAGAATTTCAGCAGATCAACAAGCAACCGCAAGGATATTTCGGCGGAATTTGGAGAGATGCATTGCCAAAGCAAGTTTCGGAATCGGAGGCTGCTGGAACTCCATTTGTTCTGAGGTTACGGATGCCACGCGGAAAAACTATTGTCTTTCAAGATGCAATTCGGGGACGAGTTGAATTCGAAAGCGACACAATTGACGATCCAGTTCTTATTAAGGCAGACGGGATGCCTACTTACCACTTTGCGGCTATGGTGGACGACCATTTGATGAACACGAGCCATATTATTCGAGGCGAGGAATGGATAAGTTCGGCACCCAAACACGTATGGCTATTCGAAGCTATGGGATGGGTTCCCCCGGTTTTTGTTCACGTTCCTGTGATCAAAGGCAAGGATGGTAAGAAGTTAAGCAAGAGGCATGGCGATACTAAGTGCCTCGATTTTCGCACTTCTGGTTATTTACCAGAAGCGTTGGCTAACTTCATAGCCTTAATCGGTTGGGCACCTGGAGGCGATCGAGAAATTATGTCGTCTACTGAAATGATTGAGGCATTTTCCCTTGATGGACTTCAACCTTCTCCGGGAATTTTCGATATCGAAAAACTGAACTGGATCAACGGTCATTATATTCGAACTCTAGGAATTGACGACTTGATGGCTCGCCTAGTCGGGCTTGTAAATATGCCAGACCAGCACGCGTATTGGACTCATGAGGATCGCGAAGAGAACAAGCTGTCTGACATAAACTTACTCAAATCGGCACTCTCAAAGGATTTTGAATACGTTAAGCAATGCGTACTGTTGGAACAAGAGAGGGTAGCGACCCTAGTTGATTTCGGCGACGCTTGTAAATTCTTTTTCTTAGAAGAAGTAGAATTTGATGAAACAGCAGTGGCTAAATGGAAAGGTCAGGGCCATATTGTTGAGATGCTGGATCACGTGGCGAAGGAAGTTGCCACGTTTGGAGATGCAATTTCAGCGGAATCGTGCGAGAAAATCATTCGAGACTTTGCGGCGTTCAAGGAATTTGGGAAACTTGGCCCTGTCGTGCATCCAATTCGAATAGCATTGACTGGAAAATCTACTGGGCCGGGGCTTTTTGAATTGATGCATGTGCTCGGGCCCGAAAGGATGTCCGTACGACTTAGGAGAGCTGCAACCGTCCTTGGCTAAAATTTCCGGCCAAGTCGTTAGATATCCCCCGTATTTTTTCTGGGTTTGCAAAAATTAAACGTTGATTTAGCCTGATATTCAGCTAAATTGAGTTACTATAGCTGTAGGAATTACCACGTTCATTGTGGGGGAGAGATCGGGTTATGAAACGAATAATTTTTGTATTGGCACTTGCTACTGTGGCATCTTCGTCTTTTGGAGCAACATTCTTTTTCTTTGGACAAGATCCAAATACCTCGTTTGGCGATCCATTTCCAATTTCTGCACAGAGCCAACGTGGTTGGGCGGCAATTGCTGGGTCAATGTCTTCGATCTCAGCATTGACCTACGAGAGAGACCCAATTGGTGCCGGTGTAGCACCGTATAGTCCGCTTCCTGGAGTGACAATTTCGATGACAAACGTCGGAGGAAATGGTAGTGGCGTAAACGCAACTAACCAGCATCAGTTAGGATGGAACGTAACCCCATTTGGAAGCAAGCACCTTCGATTTGATCCTGCTTTTAACGCTAACCCTGCTTTTGTCAGTTTCAGATTCAATAGCCTGATCAATTCGTTCAGTACGATGTATATGGGTGCTCAAAGCGACTTTCCAGGAGCCTTCGCTATGGAAGGATATTTGAATGGAAACATTGTTTGGGGGATGAGCCAAACGAAACCAGCATCAAACGACCAACTTACAGCACATTCGCACTACGGATTTGCCACTGATGAATCAAACCTCTTTGTGGACGAGGTTCGATTCTACAGCCGAGGCGATCGAACGATTACTTCGGATCACGTTGGCCTTGACGATACAATGTTCACCTATTGCAACCCAATTCCGGAGCCTGCGACAATGGCGGCCCTTGGAATGGGAGCAGTTGCTCTACTTCGCCGACGAAAGAAATAG
>JANNJE010000388.1:0-7426 GCA_031405735.1 Armatimonadota bacterium
CAAAACCTCTCCTCAACCTTTCAAGCCGGAAGTTCGCTTCCGGCTTGTTTTGCTTTAGGGCCCTAAGTTTCTCGAGTGCAGCTACAATTTGACCATATCTTCTCTAAACTAGTCAAATGGAGCGGCATTTTTGTTTTTTGCCGTGGGTCTGGCGTATTCTCTCCAGGGGCGAGTCAGATTCTTTTACTGGCCTATGAGAGAAAAATGATTGCAACAACCATTTCCGTCTTAGCTGTAATAGCAGATTTGCCGATGCATGGAGTTTCTTTGCAGCACTCAACATCGTACGCTTTTGTGAATGTAAATGTTGTGCCAATGAACCGAGAAGTCGTGCTCCCAAACCAGACAGTTTTGATTGAAGGCGACCGGATCAAGTTCATTGGGGATGCTTCTAAAACGAACATTCCAGTGGGCTCTGTCGAAATTGACGGACGCGGCAAGTACTTGATCCCCGGATTGATGGATATGCACACGCACCTCTTTTCCGACGATGAATTTCCGAAAGAGTTGGCTGGAGATGAGCTCAAGGTGATGATCGCTAACGGTGTGACCACGATCCGATTGATGCTGGGAACGCCTGAGCACTTAAAGTATCGCGAAGAAATTGAAGACGGCAAGATGATTGGCCCCACACTCTTTGTTGCAAGTCCGGGTTTGACCGGCCGGTCCCAAAGTGCCGAATCGAACGGACGGCTCGCTACGACTCCAGAAGCCGCAAGAAGTGCGGTTGAGGAGTTCAAAAGGGCTGGTTACGACTTCATAAAGTTCGTTGATGGGTTCGTGCAACCGAACTATGATGCAGCGATCAAAGCCGCCAAGGAGCAAGGAATTCGTGTTGTAGGGCACGTTGATCCTAGCACTGGTGTCGCTCACGCCTTGAATTCACGACAGCATATAGAGCACTTCGATGCCTACATGGAATCACTACTAAAAGATGATTCGCCGATAAAGGTTTCTGTCTCAGACCGGAATGTGTATCGAAAGGACAACTGGGTCAGCCTGGACTATGTGGATGATGAGAAAGTGAAGGCGATCGCCAAAGCGACGGCCAACTCGGGAACCTATACGACGCCAACATTGAATTTTTTCAAAAGCGTGGTTGTGGAAGGTGAAACGGAGGAGCAGATTCGGAATCGCCCGGACTTTGTGTTCACTCCAAAAAAAAACGCAGCAAGGCTCTTTCCCGCGCTAAAGAGGATCAATGAAATCCGACCCTCGATTGAGCGGCGACAAAGATACCAGCAAATTCGAAATACCCTTACCCTGCTGATTTTGAGAAATGGCGGAAAGATTATGGCAGGATCAGATTCGCCCGATGCTTTCCATGTTTACGGTTTTGCCCTGCATCGAGAATTGAGAGCGCTCAAGGCAGCCGGGCTAACGAACTACGAAGTGCTTAGCGCCGCGACACGAGTCCCTGCCAAGTTCCTAAGGGTACAGAGAAAGTTCGGCATAATCAAAGCTGGCTTGCGAGCCGATCTGGTATTGCTTGACGAGAATCCGTTGGCAGACATCTCCGCGACTGAAAAGAGGGCAGGAGTGATGGTTCGTGGCAAATGGTTTCCTGAATCTGTGCTGACTCAGTGGCTTGACGACATTAGGAAGAGGTTTTCTGCGGTGCCTTAGTCGAACTGGATTCATCCTGTTTCGCATTCTTGTTGAGTTGTTTTCACTCGACAAAGTTCCGTTTGAAGTGTAAAATGAAGTCATGCGATTCGCTCTGATTTTTGCCATTTTTGCTTTAGCTTCACTGGTTCCCTCGCAAGACTGGGCCAAGAAGTTGATGGAGGGTTCGCCTCGCCATCAAGAGTGGGTTGACCTAAAAAGCGGCGCAAGAACCGTAAAGGCGTTCGTCGTTTATCCCGAAATCAAGGAAAAGGCAACGGTTGTCGTGCTCATCCACGAAATCATGGGACTGACTGATTGGGTCATGCTCACCGCCGATCTTCTGGCAAAGGAAGGCTTTATCGTCATCGCGCCAGATTTTCTTTCTGAAATGGGGCCCAGTAAAGGAAGAACCGACTCATTTCCTGACGTTGGTAAAGCACGAGAAGCGATTAGCGGTCTGCCGCCCGAGCAAGTAACCGGTGACCTCAACGCAGCTTGCGATTATGGTAAGGCGCTCCCTGCTTCGAATGGCAAATTGGTTGTCGGTGGCTTCTGTTGGGGTGGAACGCAGACGTTTCGATTTGCGACGCAACGCAGTGATCTGAAGGGTTCGCTGGTGTTCTATGGTTCTGCTCCCACCGATTCTTCACTACTATCGCAAATCAATGCGCCAGTTTATGGATTCTATGGTGGGAACGACGCTCGCATTAACGCTACGATTCCAGATACCGAAAAGGCGATGAAGTCGGCAGGGAAGACTTATGAGCCTGTGATTTACGATGGGGCGGGGCACGGTTTTATGCGGGCTGGCCAAATGCCCGAGGCTCAAGAAGCAAATGTGAAGGGAAGGAATTCGGCTTGGGAGAGGGTTTTGAAGATTCTGAGGGGAGTGTGAAGATCGTGCAATGCGATCCGTCAAAGTGAAGTTCAAAGCACAATACGTTGAACCAACAACCAACAACCAACAACCTCGACCAATTCTCCAAAAATCCCTTGCAACCAACCCGAACTGCTGGTATACTTTTCCCGTCGCAATCGTCAGCGATTAGAACGATAACGACCGAATTCTGGGCGACGGGTCGCCCTCCCGCACCAAACCTAGAGGTTTCACAACATAAATGGCACGAGCAAAATTTGAAAGAACAAAGCCGCACGTCAACATTGGCACGATTGGCCACGTTGACCACGGCAAAACAACGTTGACGGCTGCTATCACTGGCGCATTGGCATTCAAGGGATTTTCCAAAAAAGTCTCCTATGCTGAAATTGACTCAGCACCTGAAGAGAAGGCGCGCGGTATCACCATCAACATTTCTCACCAAGAATATGAGACGGCAACTCGGCACTATGCCCATGTTGACTGTCCTGGACACGCTGACTTTATCAAAAACATGATTACAGGCGCGGCGCAGATGGACGGCGCGATCCTGGTTGTTGCAGGAAACGACGGCCCAATGGCGCAAACCCGCGAGCACATCCTTTTGGCTCGTCAAGTAGGCGTTCCATATATCGTCGCATACATCAACAAGGTTGACCTTGTTGACGACCCTGAATTGATCGAACTAGTCGAAATGGAGCTTACCGATCTTCTTGAGAAGTACGGCTTCAAAGGTTGCCCGATTGTAAAGGGTTCGGCAACCAAGGCTATGGAGGCGCTTGAGAAAGGCGCAACCGCAGACGATCCAGCATTTGCATCCATTTACGAACTGATGGAAGCGGTTGACAACTTCATTCCAACTCCTGAAAGGGACGTTGACAAGCCGTTCCTAATGGCAGTTGAAGACGTTTTCACGATTACGGGTCGTGGAACCGTTGCAACTGGCCGTGTCGAACGAGGAACACTCAACATCAACACTGAAGTTGAGATTGTTGGCATTCACGACACCAAGAAGACTACTTGTACAGGCGTCGAAATGTTCCGAAAGCTATTGGATACATGCCAAGCTGGCGACAACGTCGGTCTGCTACTTAGGGGCGTTGATCGAAATTCGATCGAGCGCGGAATGGTTATCTGCAAGCCAGGTTCCATCAAGCCTCACACGAAGTTCGACGGCGAGGTTTACGTTCTTTCGAAAGAAGAAGGCGGCCGCCATACTCCGTTCATCACGGGATATCGGCCACAGTTCTACTTCCGAACGACGGACGTAACCGGTACGCTCAGCCTTCCGGCTGGCGTCGAGATGTGTATGCCGGGCGATAACATCACCATGACGGTTGAACTGATCAACCCGATTGCTATGGAGCACGGTTCGAAGTTCGCGATTCGTGAAGGCGGCCGAACGGTCGGTGCTGGAACGATTACGAAGATCTACGAGTAAGGGTTCCTCTTATTTGTCAATTAGGGGCTGCCACAGTTGGCGGTCCCTTTTTGTTGATGGTTGTTTGTTGTTTGTTGTGAGTTGTTTGTTGTTAGTTGTTAGTTGTCGGAGAACCGAATACCGATAACTGATAACCGATGTTTGCCAACCGCCAACTCCAGGAACCTAAATACCAGCCAGCGGTCTTGCGGACTAGCAAACCTACCAGGTTTTTTGGATTTTGGCGTACTTTTGCTCGAAAATGTCATAGAATAGTGAATCGGCTGGCCTAATTAGGCTTTCCGGAATTAGTATGGGAGGAAAAATGAGAAATTTATTAGTATTAAGTCTTGTTGCTGTTGCTGGTTCAGCTTTGGCTGTTGACGTTGTTGTCGCGAATAATTACGCTGCAACACCTTATTCACCTGCGACAGGTTTGAACACTATCATTCGAGATACTGGTCAGGCTAGGGTTGCTCAGCTCTTGATCAATTCAAATCAGCTAGGCGGAATGGTTGCTGGCGACAGCATCAATGGCGTGTCGTTTAGGTTGTACAACGGTATTACTGGAACGTATACAGGTGCAACTTGGGCGTCCTATGATATTCGAGTGGGGCAAGGCGTTGCTCCTTCAGCGGGCGTTACGACTTTTGCATCAAACTTTACGGGTGGTAGCACTTTGGTGCAGACTGGTGCATTGACAATGAGTGGCTTCACGCAGACAAATACGGGTGCAACTCCGAACGCATGGAGCAACGTGATTTCATTTACAACGCCACACGTATATACAGGTGGTCACCTTATTCTAGAGTTTCGGCACACGGGTTCTGGTATTACGAATCCCGCAAATGCATTTCTTGAAGCTGTTGGTACAGCAGGCGTAGGTTACGGAACAGACTATCGGTCCTTTACTGCAGTTGGCGCAACTGCAACAGTTGGAGCTCAAGCTACGTTCACAATGGCACGAGTAAGTTACACCCCAGTCCCTGAGCCAGCCACCATGGCTGCTCTTGGTCTAGGCGTAGTGGCCCTTATTCGACGACGACGCAAGTAATTGCAAGTCTGACTCTTCGAAAAGCTCCCCAGCAATTAGTTGGGGAGTTTCTTTTTTTGGTTGTTGTTTGTTGGTTGTTAGTTGTTGGTTGTTGGTTGTTCGGTTTCCGGCTTCCGCTCTCCACACTCCCCATCAATCCAAAATCGAAAATCGAAAATCGAAAATTTTCGGCTCCTCACAATTTCCTCAGATTCAAAGTGCACAATCATCCCCAAGCACGTCCAACGAGGCATGCGATTGGAGGTTGAAATTTGAAAAATCGAAAATGGTTTGTACCCGCAGGATTTGCAATTCCGACGCTCATTTTGGGAGCATTAAGCGCGACAACTCAGCCGATAGTGGCTCAGGGAGGCCCTCCTCCGCCCGGTGGAGGACCGCTTCAAGGTCTGAATCAGCAGGAACTTGATCGTTTTAACGCAGGTCGAAACGAGTTCCTTCAAAACGAAACTCCTCCTTCGGGCTTGGGGCCGGTATTCAACGGGAATTCTTGCGCTCAATGCCATGCGGCTGGCGGATTGGGCGGGGCTAGCTTGGGGCCAGGCGTTTCGGTGGTGACAAGAATCGGTGCAATTGTCGGTGGACAGTATTCTGACCTCGCTCAGTTCGGTGGTCCACTACTCCAACGACGTTCTTTGCGCGAAGTGATTCCAAACTACCCTGTGCCGGGCGAAATCATTCCTCCTCAAGCACAATTCGTATCTCAACGTATCACAACTCCAGTTTTCGGAATGGGTTTGATTGAGGCGATTCCTTCGGAGACAATTTTGTCTCGCTCCAATATCAGCCAGGGCGGCGGAATCATGGGCCATGCCAACATGATCGTCAACCCAGAAACGGGCCAACCGGAAGTTGGCAGATTCGGTTGGAAAGCCCAAGTTCCTACTGCCCACCTCTTTGCAGGAGACGCATATTTGAACGAAATGGGAATCACAAACCCGACATTTCCAGTTGAAGTTCGCCCGCAAGGGAACAATATTCCGCCTGGCGCCGATCCAATTCCTGACCCTGAGGTGCAGAATCCGCCGATTGACGCCCTTACCGATTTCATGAGGTTTTCGGCACCCATTCAACCCTTGCCCGACACGGAACGATCACGCCTGGGCCGAAAGATTTTTGAGCGGATTCAGTGTGCTGCCTGCCATGTTCCGACCATGATGACGGGGAACACGCCTTCGCCGGCTTTGCGATTCCGAAACGTGAATCTGTATTCCGATCT
The DNA here is from genome assembly GCA_031405735.1 of Armatimonadota bacterium. Lineage (GTDB taxonomy): Bacteria > Armatimonadota > Fimbriimonadia > Fimbriimonadales > Fimbriimonadaceae > JANNJE01. Next base: position 6,176 of record JANNJE010000388.1, read on the forward strand.
GCTTCTCCATGATATGGGCCCAGGCCTAGCCGATGGAATTCAACAGGGACAGGCAACAGGGAGCCAGTTCCGAACTGCACCTCTTTGGGGACTAAGAACTAGGCCGATATTGCTTCACGACGGAAGGGCGACCACCATTGATCGGGCGATTCGAGAGCACGGCGGGGAAGCGGCTAGGTCAAAGAATCTGTATCAAGCTTTGCCTAGGAATGACAGGTTATCTTTCCTGGAGTTTTTGGAGAGATTGTGATGGTGGAGCGCGGATATCGAGCGCGAGCCCGGTTATGGAGCGCGGAGCCACAATCTCGGCTTGCTTGGATTCGTTTCAGATAAAGCTCCGCATCCTGGTCCGCGGAGTCACTTTAACCACAGACAAACAAGAGCCAATGGCTAAACTCCGCGCTCCATTAGACAATGCACTAGTTACACAGTCCCCCGAAGCCCCCACAAAAATGCCTCTTCCAACTTCACGCTCACCAAATGCCCAGGCAGAATCGAAACATTTGCTGGCAGATGAACCATCTTCCATTCGCGCGAATAGCCTTGGAGCATTGTGGGGTGCTTCTTTGAAGGGCCCTCGACAAGTACTTCGACTGTCTTTCCAACCCAATCCAGATTCTTTTCAATTGTAATTTTATTTTGCAAGTCCATCAATATTTGTAGGCGTTCTTGCTTCAATTTGTACGGAAGCTGTTCCATTTCTGCCGCAGGCGTGCTTGGACGTGGGGAATAGATAAACATGTAGGCTCCGTCGAAACGCACATGTCGAACGATGTCCAAAGTGTTCTCAAATTGCGCTTCCGTCTCGCCTGGAAAGCCAACGATGATGTCGGTTGTGATTCCCATATTTGGAACTGCAACCCGCAGGTCGGCAACAATCAGCAAAAATTCGTCAACCGAATACTGGCGCTTCATAGCCTTGAGCACATCTGCATCACCCGATTGAAGTGGAAGGTGGACGTGCTCCATCACCTTAGGATTATCGCGAATGCATTCGATCAAATCAGCTTTGAAATCGCGCGGATAGGGCGACATATAGCGAAGGCGCTCAAGTCCTGGAATGCCCTCGAGAAGCCACAATAGCTTTCCAAAAGGAACTCGCCCCTCTGCGAGGTTTTTGCCGTAAGAATTGACCGTTTGCCCCAAGAGTGTAACTTCTTTTACGCCAAGTTCGGCAAGTCTTCGCACCTCTACTACAACTTCTTCCGTCGGCCGGCTTCGTTCTCGCCCCCTCGTCGTTGGGACAATGCA
>JANNJE010000389.1:0-1268 GCA_031405735.1 Armatimonadota bacterium
TGGGTTCCGGCTGTATGTCGAAGTTTGTGGAATCCGATCACCTTTTCAATTTTTGCTTTTGTTGCAAATGCTTTTAAGTGCTTGTCAATGAGTTTTGGGTCTAACGGTCTACCTTCTGGAGTTGTGAAACATAGGTTAAGTGAATTGAATTCTGTCTCTGCGAACCTTGACCAAAGAAGTTGGTTCGCTCTTTGAGCCTTTAGTGCTTCAACGGCTTCGGTCGTTAGTATGAGCGACCTTCTGCTACTTCCGGTCTTTAGTTCTCGCAATGTGAATTCGCCTTCGACTCTCTGAAGTTGAACTCGAACCAGTGCGCTCTTTGCTTCAACGTCAATGTTTTCCCAAGTGAGGCCCGTCGCCTCACCAAGCCGTAAACCCGTATGCAGGGTAAGCAGAATCAGGTTTCCAAGATAATGGTCCTTTGCGACAACTAAGAGGGCTTGTGCCTCTTCGGGAGTCAAATAGACGGCTTCTTTATGCTCGACTTTAGGAAGGTCAACCATTCGGGCAGGATTCTCTCGAATCAGGTTCCACTTCCAAGCTGTGTTCAATGCAGATCGAAGCACGGCACGAATATGGCGAATTGTCTGTGGCGTTAGAGGGTCCAATTCAACTACTTCTTTGACCTTTCCTGTCGGATTTCGTACGACTACTCGACGATCTGATGCGAGTTTGTTTAAGAAACTCTGAATATGTTGTGCTGTCAGCTTGCCAAGGGCTATCTTGCCGATTTCGGGAACGATGTAGAGGCGAACCATCTGCTCGTAGAATCGAACGGTCTTTGGTGCCTTCTTGCCCTGTACAGACTCTTTCAGCCACGACTCAAGGAATGTGCCAACGGTCTGCTTTTCTTCCATGACAGGGACTCCTAGACTCTGTCTAGTAATTACGTCATTCAGGGCCTTGATGGCATCAGCCTGTGTTGTCTTGATTCCTTGGTAGCGCACAGGGTTGCCAACTTCGTTGTAAGAGTGCGTGATTCCCCAGCCCCAGCGTCCATCTGCTCGTTGGTATACAGACCCCTGTCCGGACCTTCGAGTGCTCTTTCTTGGTTTTGTTCGTTTCATGATTCGTCTCCTGTAAGCAGGATGACAGCAGAGAAAGCGAATGTCTGCTGTCAAGTGCGAACGTTCACGTACAGTATACACAAGAATTGAGTTCAAAGAGGGACAAAGACGGAGGTTAGGAACCAACCCAACGATTATTTTGTAAACAGCGGGTCGCGGGTTCGAATCCTGTCTCCGGCTCCAGAATTTGAAACTGCTGCA